>JBAVDD010000121.1:0-3875 GCA_049587035.1 Acidobacteriaceae bacterium
CGGCTATGGCGGTGACTTGAGCGGCTTCGGCGGCGTCCTGCTGGATGACGTATTCGTCCATGATGACGGCGATGAGGGCCGCGGTGGGGATGGCGACGAGAGCTCCGACAACGCCGGCCAGGGCTGCGCCGACGAGAAGCGCGACGATGACCGAGAGGCCCATGAGGTTGACGCGGCTGCGCATGATGCGGGGAGTGAGGAAGGCGTTTTCCACTTGCACATAGATGGCATAAAAGATGAGGACGAAGGCCATCTTGGTCCAGGAGTCGGTGGCGGCGACGCCGGCTGCGAGGACGATGGTGATGATGCCTCCGGCGATGGGGATGATGTTGAACAAGCCCATGAGGACGCCGAGCAGGACGAAGTAGCGCAGATGCAGGGCGCCAAAGACGAGCGTGCTGCAGACGCCGAGGATGAGCATGAGAGCGAGCTGGCCGATGAGCCAACTGCTCATGCGGACTTCAGCGATGACCAGGGTTTTGGCGAGTCGATCGCGGGAGTCGGCCGGGACGAAGGAGAGGAGGCGGTAATAGACGGTATCGCCTTCGAGCATGAAGTAGATGCAGAGGACGAGGGAGGTGAGGATGTCGAAGAAGCGGCCGAGCCAGAGGGGAGCACTGGCGAAGAGGTATTGCGCGGTGGAGCCGAGGACGGTATCGCTCTTCTGGGCGAGGGAATCGATTCCGAATTTGTCTGCCAGGGGGATGTGCTTGAGCTTGGCGACGACGCCGGGGATGCGCGCCGGGAGGTCGCTGGCGAAGTGCTGGATATCATGCAGGACAGGCGGGAGGCAGGCGATCAGGAAGAGGGTGAGGGCAATGAAGACGGAGAGAACAAGAGCCACGATCGCGATGGTGCGCGAGGGCGACCATCTGCGGATCCGGACGCCCATGATCTTCTCCACGATGGGAGAGAGGACGACGGCGAAGAGGGCGCTGACGTAGACCAGCTCGAGGATGAGGCGCAGATGCCAGGCCAACGCCAGGGCGAGCGCGATGGCGAAGGCGAAGAGGATGTAACCGCGCACGGTTGAGACCTGGCGGGCGTGCTCGCTTGGGACGTTGGACTGGTAGGGCTGTAGCGCCACAGATTACGCTCCTTCGCGGCTTCTCAGGGATGCTCTCACTTGGATGCGTCGGGGCGCAAATGGGCTGGCTGCTGCTAGTTAGCGGATTCGCGGAGTGGGGTGGGTGGACGGCTTTTAGCTTCTAGCTTCTAGCTTCTAGCTTTTAGCTTCTAGCAAAGGCAAAGGCAAAGGCAAAGGCAAAGGCAGAAGCAAAGGCAGAAGCAAAGGCAGAAGCAGAGGTAGAGGCAAAGGCAGAAGCAGAGGTAGAGGCAGAGGTAAGAGTTAGAAGCTGCGGCGGATTCACTTATGGGTAGAGGGAGGGACTAGTTTGATCTGGAAGATGGTGGGCCATTGTTTGCCGGTGACGAAGAGGCGGTCGTGCTGGGCGTCGTAGGCGATGCCGTTGAGGACGGCTTCGTCGCCGAGGTGGTAGACGCCGGGGAGGAGGCCGGTGAGGTCGATCCAGGCGATGACGTGGCCGTCGCGGGGCGAGATGCGGGCGATGTGGTTGGTGTGCCAGACGTTGGCGTAGATCTCGCCGTGGATGTACTCGAGCTCGTTGAGCTCGGTGACGGGAGAGCCCTGGTCGGTGACGGTGATGTTGCGGACTTCGTGGAAGTCTTTGGGGTCGCGGAAGCGGATGATGGCGGTGCCGTCGTCGGTGATGATGTGGGTGGCGTCGTGGGTCATGCCCCAGCCTTCGCCGGTGTAGGTGAAGGTGGCGAGCTTGCGGAGGGTGGCGCGGTTGTAGACCCAGCCGATGTGGGATTGCCAGGTCCACTCGTAGAGGTTGGGGCCCCAGTTGACGATGCCTTCACCGAAGTACTGCGGAGGGATGTCGATGTGCTGGAGGACGTGGCCGGTGGCGGGGTCTTCGACGAGGAGCTGCGACTGGCCTTTGAGGCCGGTGCCTTCGTAGAAATGGCCGTCGAGGTAGAAGAAGCCTTCGGTGTAGGAAGAGGTGGAGTGGGGAAAGGTGGCAACGACTTTGTAGCCGTAGACGGGAGTGGGGGTTTGGGCGGTGCAGGTGAGGGTGAGCAGGAGGGTGATGGCCAGGAGGAGGGCTCTACGCATGATGTTGAGGATACCGCACCGAAGCTCCCTGATTTAGCGGGGGCTTCGGTGTTGGTGGATGGCGTTGAGGATGGCGTCGGTGGTTTGGTCGAGGTTTAGGTGGGCGGTGTCGATGGTGTGGGCGGCGATGCGCTCGTAGTGAGGACGGCGGGCTTGGAAGCGGCGCTCGGCTTGGGTCAGGTCGGCGAGGTTGGGGCGGGTGGTTGCGGTGGGGTCGGCGGCTTGCTGGTTGCAGCGGGCTACCAGGGTTTCGAAGGAGGCGGAGAGATAGACTACGGCGGTGTGGGGAGTCTGCTCCAGCAGGAGGCGGTTGCCCAGTTCTTCGGGGGCTCCGCCGCCGAGGGCGATGACTACGTTGCGCTGGCCGAGGAGCGAGGCGAGGGTGGCGGATTCGAGGTGGCGGAAGTGTGCTTCGCCGCCCTTATCTCCGGTTGCAGAGAAGATCTGGGGGACGGTGCGGCCGTCGCGACGCTCGATCTCGCGGTCGAGGTCGAGGAAGCGCCAGCCGAGGCGCTCGGCGAGGAGGGCGCCGGTGGAGGTTTTGCCGGAGCCCATGAAGCCGGTGAGGACGATGCGATCCACTGCGCGTGGGGCGGGAGTCTTGTCGTTGCCGGGTTTACGTCGGGTGGGCATCTGGTCGGTTGGCGGCTCTAGGGTTGCTGTATTCATTGTCGTCTCCGGAGGGCTTGGGGTGGAAGCTGAGGTTGTTGGGGGCAAAAGAAAAACCGCAGACCCTGTGGGCTGCGGCTCGGTGGATGGCTTGGTTTCTCTAGCTTGGATCAGAGAAGCGCACAACGCCGCCGGGCCGCTGGTGGATACCAGTAGCAATAGCTAAATCGGCCGGTGGTGGGGCGTTGGTTCATTGGGATTGATAGTAGCGCTAAGTTGGGACGATGGCAAGCGGAAGGAGCGGTTAATTTTCGATGAGAGAGGGGTATGGCTGCATGGCGTTGCGGATGTATTTCTCCTTTGCGTGCAGGAGTTGACCGAGAGCCTGCTGCTGCAACGGATTTGGGCTACCTAGCTGATCGGTCACGAGACAAATTTTCGCGAAGTGCTCTAACGTTTCCATCTTCAGGAAGGCATCTGGAAGACTGTTGCCGTAAGTGACGGCACCGTGATTGGCCAAGAGGATGGCGCTGTGGTTCGGGATAAGAGGCCGCAGGTTGTTGGTGAGCTGATCGGTTCCAGTGGTGGCGTATGGAGCCAGGGGAACCGGTCCGAGAGTCATGACGGCTTCTGCGCAGAGAGGTTGGTCCAAAGCTCTGCCGGCGCACGCGAAACCTGTTGCTGTTGTGGGATGGGCATGCACGACCGCATTGGTGTCCGGTTTCGTTTGGTAGATGGCCAGATGCATGCCAATTTCGCTGGTGACATTCCTTGACCCGGATAGTTGATGCCCTTCCAGATCCACGATGACCATATCCGCAGGCCGCAACAGATATTTGCTGCATCCGGTGGGCGTGGCCAGGATTCGGTCGGAACTGACGCGCACGGAGAGATTGCCGGAGGTTCCGGGCGTAAAGCCAAGTAGAGAGAGCCACTTGCTATACCGGACAAGATTGCGGCGGTACTCAGCTTCCGTGTCGGATCCGTATGTAACCAAGAGAACTCCTGTCAGGCTCTATTTCAGCACAATCGATAGATGTTTGCCGATTGCATCTAACCGATTGAGGTGCTGATGAAGACTACTGAGGTGTTGCGGGCATGGGCGCGGATATTAGCTGGACATAAG
>JBAVDD010000122.1:0-4806 GCA_049587035.1 Acidobacteriaceae bacterium
CTTTCATAATGCAGAGGACCCATATCACCAGCAAGCCGATTCCACCGAAAAAGTAGATCAGCCAGCCGAGACTCGGGATGATGAGGAAGAAGGACAGGATCATCAAGACGACCGAGATGCCGATTTCCTGAATAGCGTGAAATTTGATGGCTGGCTTCTGGTTGTACGGAGCCACTAGAAGGAAGATGATCGCCGGTATAAAAGTGATGTAGGCGAGGGCGCAGGCGGTGCTGTCGCTTAGCCCGGAGGCGGCTCCCTGTGGTGGTACGTATCCCGGTGGCGGAGGGGTATACGGTGGCTGCGTGTAGTTAGGTTGCGTCGTTTCCCAGCTTGCCGAATCAGCGGCTGGTTGTTCTGTGCTCTCTTGTCCCGAAGGCGTGCTGCTAAATTCTTCGATGCTCATCATGACACTCCCTGTTACAGGATGTATTGGGAAAGATGTGAGCGAAAGGTTAGCACAGCCGTAGGCGGGTTTCTACAACATTCGGAGAAAAACGCTGAAATCCGGACTCAGCGCCTGTCGAACATGTTCCCGACGATGCCGCCGAGCACCGCAGCCGTTCCAACATTCCGCACCTCGCTGTTCCCCGAAGGCATATATGGTTGCAGCGCATGCGCCAGATTCGCCAGCGGCAGCGTCTGTAGCCAGATACGGCCCGGCCCTGTAAGCGCAGCCAGAAAGATGCCGTCCGCGCCGAAGAACATGTTGCGGATACCCTGGATGCGTGTGATCTGGAAGTTCACGCTGGCCTGGAAGGCGCCCACATGGCCGGGATGCACGCGCAGTGTCTCGCCGGGTTGCAGGTCGCGGACAACCACCTCGCCGCCGAGTTCGAGCCAGGCCGTTCCAACGCCCGTCACCTTCTGCAGCAGGAAGCCGTCGCCGCCGAAGATGCCCGCCCCTAGCGACTGTTGAAAGCCGACGCTGAGCTGGATCTGCGGTGTGGCGCAAAGAAATCCGTGGCGATGGATCAGGAACTCATGCCCGGGCCCCACCTCGATGGGCAGAATGTGGCCGGGGATCTTGGCGGCGAACGCAACCTCACCCTGATAGCCCTGGGCCGTGTACTCGGTCATGAACAGCGTCCCGCCGCCCGCCACGCGCTTGATTGCGCCGAAGATGCCGCCGCCGCCTGCCATCTGCGTGTGCGTGCTCATCGTGATCGTCTGGGTCATCCAGCTCAGCTCGCCCGCCTCGGAGATCAGGCTTTCGCCCGGCTGCAACAGCGCCTCCAGCACCGGCATGGTGGTTCCAACAATTCGGCTCTGCATCGTTCAAGCATCCTTTCGCCGCGCCGGGGTTGACGACCGAGCACGCAGCTTTTCAAAGTATCCTACGCTTACGCGCTATTGAAAGTTCCTGTGTGAAATCTTTCACTTCGCGATTGCTCTGGAAAACAGTGCTTCATGCTGGACACATCTTCCACTTACACTAACGAAGTACATTTCGGAGGACAAAAGCTCAATGGCAGGCGGCAAGTCGAAATCAAGTGCGCGTGGTTCAGGCGGGATATTGAAGTTCTTCCTCGGCTTTGTCTTTGCCTTCGCAGTTCTGTTCGTTGGCGCATGGGTTTATCTCAAGTTTGGCAATCCACCGGTCGCCACCGCCGACCAGCCCTTCCCCTTCGAGCGCCAGATTGTGCATGTCCCGCTGAACGCGCGCATCGACCGCGAGATGCAGAAGCCGCCTTTCGGCATCAGCGAGGACGTCTATGAGACCGGGGCCATGGCCTACAAGTTGCAATGCGCCAGCTGCCACGGCGTCCCTGGAAAGGATGTCGACTACGCACGCCAGATGTACCCAACGGCTCCGCAGCTCTGGAAGAAGCACAGACGCGGCAATGTCGTCGGCGTCAGCGATGACCCCCCGGGCGAGACCTACTGGAAGATCAAGAACGGTATTCGCCTCAGTGGCATGCCAGCCTTCAAGGGCATCCTCACCAACGATCAGATGTGGGATGTGGCTCTGCTGCTGCAGCATGCCAATGAACAGCTCCCGAACCCGGTCGTCGGAATGCTGAAGGGTCAGTAGTCTCTCGGATCTCCGCGCTGTGACAAACTTCCTTCCGCCCCCTCTGTCCTTGGAGCCACGGTGGAGTTCTAAGCTTGTACACTGATCATTAGCATGTATAAACGCGTTCTCTTAAAGCTCTCCGGAGAAGCCCTGGCCGCTGGCCGTGGCTTTGGTGTTGATGCGGTCTTTGTCAACGCAGTCGCTAACGAGATCGCCGAGGCAGCCCGCTCCGGGTGTCAGATCGGCATCGTTGTTGGTGGCGGCAACTTCTTCCGTGGCGTCGCCGAGCAGGCCATCCATATGGACCGTGTCGCAGCCGACCACATGGGCATGCTCTCCACCGTCATCAATGCGATCGCCTTGCAGGACGCCATCGAAAAGACTGGCATCCACGTCCGCGTCATGAGTGCCATTCAGATGCATCAGGTGGCCGAGCCTTACATTCGCCGCCGCGCCATCCGCCACCTGGAGAAGGGACGCGTCGTCATCTTCGCCGCCGGCACCGGCAACCCCTACTTCTCCACCGACACCGCCGCCAGCTTGCGCGCCATGGAGATCGGCGCGCAGGTTCTGTTGAAGGCCACCAGCGTCGATGGCATCTACAGCGCCGATCCGAAAAAGGACTCCGACGCCACCAAGTTCGAAGAGATCACCTACATGGACATCCTCAAGCTGGGCCTGCAGGTGATGGACACCACAGCCGTCTCCCTGTGCAAGGACAACAGCCTCCCCATGATCATCTTCTCCATGCGCGAGCGCGGCAACATCCTGCGCGTCATCGAGGGCCAGAAGCTTGGATCACTGGTTACGTCCTAGCTTCCGTATTACCTGCCGCAGTCTTGCTGTAGCATCATCCCACCTTAATCGTAGCGCGTGCTTCCTTGCCGGCCTCTCTTCGCTTCCACCAGCGGCCGATGGCCTGCTGCGCCGGATGCTCGACCCAATTACGCACCGCGACCGCCAGCGCGATCACGAAGATGTAAGAGATCCAGGGGTCGAAGCGGGCCAGATGCAGCTTGTCCCACACGTGGTGCTCATGCAGAAGGATGTACACATTGAAGTGCAGCAGGTATAAAGCATAGGTGGATGCGCCCACCGCAACCAGCGGCTCCCATGAGAACAGTTTGGCCAGGATGCTCGGACCCGATAGCCCCAGAATGATCGCCGCGAACAGCGGGGTCAGCAGGCCACCATGCACCATGATGTAGGGCATCGTGTCGGTGAGGTGATACGCCGCAAACCACACACCGATAAATCCCAGAGTTCCAACGATGACGCGTGCCCGCTCCGTCAGTTTAGCCGCTTCATGCAGATGCCCAAGTATGAGTCCCGCGAGAAACGTACACAGATAGGGTAGCGGCGTGTACTTCAGCGTATTGATCCAGAGCCCATCGCTGTAACGATTGGCAGCATGGCCAAAGTGGTCTGGATCACGCAACACATAGATGGTGTGAGGGATCAGTCCCACCATCCAGATGAAGAGTCCCAACGCAATCAGTTTGCCCGTGCTGCGCGGCCAGGGAAGCCGCAGCAGCCACGGAAACGCAATGTACAGAACCACCTCGCATGACAGCGTCCAGGTCACTGTCATCCAGAAGGTAGCCAGGTGAGGGAAGAACCCCTGCACCAGCAACGGCGTAGCGATCACGCCCATCCAGAATTCCGTGCGCGAGCGCACCGCCCACTCCGTCATCAGCATGGGGATGGATACGATCATTGTCAGCAAGTAAACCGGATAGAGCCGCGAGAAGCGCGCAACCCAGAAGTCCATCGGATTCATTCGCTGCTGCCGTCCCGCGTAGTTGTACGCAAGGATGAACCCAGAGATCAGGAAGAAGAAGCTGACAAACACGTACCCAATGTTGATCAGTGGATAGAGGGTGAACGACGGATGGCTGCTCCACGTAAGCCCTGAAGGCGTGAAGTGGAACAGTATGATGGTGATAGCCAGCAGCGAGCGCAGTCCAGTCAGTGCTGGAAGTGCCGGCTTGCGCACATACTTCTTTTGGGGCTGCAGTTCGCCTGCAGGTTCTCCGGTGGATGTCGGTGCTGTTGCAATCAACGCTTGCATCTCCCATCATAGGACGCGTCTGCTTCGATGGGGTTTCCCGCTCGCTCGTCAAATCTACCGAATTTCGACATGCTCGAATCCCAATCCCTCGAGCATGGCCGTCACCGTCGCTCTCGCATTCTTCGTTGCCGCATCTAAGATGCCGTCGCTGAGCGCAGCCTGTTGCAATTGAGCCTGCGCCTTCTGTAGCACCTGCGTCTCAAGGTTTGGATCGGCTTTGACAAACAAGCCCGTATCCCGCGCATACACCCGGGTCTTATGCACATCGATCGTCGTGTTGAACACTTGCGAAGGAGGCAGCGTGAGCCGAATCGAGCGCCCCTTCGGTCCCTCGGTAATCTGCACGCCGTCGGGCTGCAGCTTGCTCATGTCGATGCCCGCAATCGTCTGGCCGTGCACAATCATCAGCAGCTTATCGCCCGCCAGCGCGTCGGGCAGGATCGGATTCGATTCATCGCCTTCCACCACGGTGTCAAGCGAGTAGACCACCGTCTCCAGCCGGTTGAGTTGCTGCACCTTCTCCACCACATCCGGAGCGGACACAATCGTCAGAGGCCTGCCGGTGATCAACCCCGCCAGCTTGCCTGCGATGCCCGACCGCGCGTGATGCACGAACACGCCCAAAGCGACGGCCCCAAGAATCAGCGCTAGCAAAATGCCAAAGAACGCTCCCGACCCGCGCTGCCGCCCATAGCTGTACTGTATGGTCATTGATCTCTCT
>JBAVDD010000123.1:0-2386 GCA_049587035.1 Acidobacteriaceae bacterium
CACGGCAACCGCTGGACCGAACGAGGAAGGTGAGTCGCTGCTGATCTTCTACAGAGAGCCGATGACCCAGCAGCACTACATCGAAATCCAGCTCGTGTATGCAGGTGATTGCTTCCTTGATCGATTCTGCTGCCGCGATAACGTAGTCGCGAGAGGCCTGGCTTGGGCGTTGAGCTTTCAATATGGCGGGATCAAAACCAACCGCTAACACGACGACTGGCGGGCCGTCGCTTGCGTCGTGACATTGTCGCTCAGGCAGCCAGGATGCAGGCGATCCATCTCTACGTGCAATCGCGATTTGACTTGCAGAATTTAACTTGCTTGATGCTGGTTTCATTGCAGCCCATCCTGGGAGAGAATTCAGGGTGACTACCGGATTCTTCATTCAGAGCCAATGTCGATTCGAACCGAAATTGCCCCCGTCTATTGCTCGCGCGCTGATCTTCAGGACAAAAGGGACTCAAGCCTTCTTGATTCAGCCTCGCAACCTGGGGTCGTTGTTATCCCTGGATCGTGGCAGTCGGTATGAGTTGAGACTCATCATCACCTACATGGCACACATCCGCTTGTGATTTCCGTCACCTATCGCGAGGTACATGCGTGAAACCTGTCGCTCTCACGAAGCCACTCCCGACAGGACTCTTGGTCCAGGGAATCAGAACGCGTAGATATCCGACACGGCACGCGGTATGCGTGATCCGCTGAGTTCATGCAGTCCGGTTCGATACAGACCCTGTGCGGGTACCCGGCGACATCGTGTTCTCGATCGGCGGGGTAGCCTCTGCATGGTTCCTGCTTGGACTGCTGACCTTCCGCTCGTTCAGCGACGGCGAAGGTGACTCCTCGCGCGACTGGATGTTTAATGTAACCACGCAAGAGAATTCGGATGGCCGCGCTTTAAGGTTGATGATTGAGCAGCGCATTTCTTGGGCTGTTCGATTGGCGGCGGCTAGTTTCCGTACAAATCGTCACCGACCGAGCGCCGTGTTCCGCGCCTGGTTCCGATGGCTTCTCGAGCGACGCGTCAGGAAACAGAAAATTCTCAACGGAGAGTCAGTAAAATGCGAAGCTTTTTGACAGCCCTGGCATATGTGCTTCTGCCATTTGTGTGCAGCGGATTGGGATTCGCGCAGGCCGGTAGCGGCGAGCCAACGCCTCGCGTCCTGAGTCCGCAGATCGTCGCAGCTCTGCCCGCTCCAGTTCCCTGCGACGCAAAGAAGGGAAGTTGCTGGAAGCCAACCATTGGGATGGAATGGCAGTGGCAGTTGAGCTGCGATACGGCAAAGACCTGCACCAACCTTGACGTTCACGTGCCGTTTTACGTGATTGATGCGGTGGAGAATCCCGCATCCACTATCGCCGCGATTCACAAGCGAGGGGAGCACGCGTATTGCTACGTAGATATCGGCTCGTGGGAAGATAAACGCTCCGACGCCGCAAAATTCCCTGAGAGCGTACTCGGCAAACGCTATATAGGATGGCCGCATGAGCGCTGGCTGGATATCCGCCAGCTGGGCATTCTGGCGCCGATCATGATCGCGAGAATGCAGGTCTGCGTCGAGAAGGGATTCGACGGCGTCGAATTCGACAACGTCCAGGACTGGGATAATCCCACCGGCATCCCGATCACGCAGCAAGAATCCGCTTACTATACGGCGTGGATGGCAAACCAGGCGCATAGGATGGGGCTTTCTGCATCCTGGGAAAACGCGCCGACCAACGTTGCGGTTCTGGAGCCTTATATGGAGGCTCTGATCTTCGAGTCGTGCTATCACTACCACTTTTGCGAAAAGTCCGCGCCCATGGTTCAAGCCGGCAAATGGGTAGGAGGGGTGGAATACAAAGCGGACTTTAAAGATATGCGTTTCTGCCCAACCTACGCGAAGGACCAGATGGTAGGCGCATTCAAGAAGATGGCGCTTAATTCGTATCGCATTCCATGCGGCACGGCAAAGTAAAACCGGAGAGCCGCGGCATCAGCGAAACGACGCTGCGGTGCAGTGGATGACCTCGTCTCGCATCAGGTCACAAGAGGGAGCCGTACTCGATATAGTGGAGCCTCGACCAACTTCATCACCGGGTTGGTCTAGACTTTTCGCAAAGCAGAAAGTCGCGTAAGTCTAATTGATTGTGTGAGAAAGAATGGTCGGGGAGAGAGGATTTGAACCTCCGACCCCCTGGTCCCGAACCAGGTGCTCTACCAGGCTGAGCCACTCCCCGACTAGGTGCGCGATGATTGCCTTGCGGATACCGAGGCAGAAGAGAATTCGCGCCTGCGGTGCTCTCCAAGTGTAGCAGAATGGTGCTGTCATCGTGGCCTGGAAGGCGACCACCCCAGCGCCGCCGAGCGCCCATGAACCGGTCCGCAGGCATGTAACATTACAGG
>JBAVDD010000124.1:0-5010 GCA_049587035.1 Acidobacteriaceae bacterium
CTCATCCCCCATACTGGCGCATCGCAAACCTGGCAAGCCTCTCCGCCTTCATGCTCTCCCTCGCAGTCTCCAAACCACTCTCCGCGCAAGTCTCCCCCAGCGCGCTCCACCAGGCCGACACCGTCTACCGCGCCGGCACCGCCGCGCTTGCGCAGCATGATCTCGCCACCGCGCAAGCCGACTTCGAGCAAGCGCTCCGCCTCGCTCCCAACGCCGAGCCGGCACATGTGGCTCTCGGTGTAGTCCTCCTCAACCGCGGCGACCTCCAGCGCGGCATACACGAACTCCAACTAGCCCTCAAGCTCCGCCCCACCGACACCACCGCGCAACTCAACCTCGCCGTAGCCTACGAGCAACTCCGTCAGCCCGCCAAATCCATCCCACTCTTCATCCAGATTGAAGCCGAATCCCGCGCCCGCAAGCAGCCTCTCACCGCCTCCATACTTTCCGCCTACGCGCACGCCCTGGTCGCCACCGGAAATCTCGCACAAGCCGCGCAACAAATGAAAGCCGCCACGCAAGCCGACCCGCGCGACGCGCAACTCCACGACGATCTCGGCTCCATCTACGCCCAGCAAAAATCCTGGCAGAACGCCCGCGAACAGTTCACCACCGCCCTCCAAATCAATCCGCAACTAGCCGCCGCGCACCTGCATCTAGGCCTTGCACTGCAAGCCCTCAATCAACCCAACAGTCTCGACGAAATTCTCAAAGCCCGCGACCTCGCGCCCGACAACCAGCTCATCACCCTCGAACTCGGCAAAGCCTACGCCGCCGCCGGCCACGACGATCAAGCTGTTCCACTCTTCCAGAAAATCCTGGCCACCGATCCCCAATCCGTCGACGCCATGTACGAGCTAGCCCTCGCCGACCAGCGCGCCGACCACCCCAACGACGCCATCGATCTCTTCCAGAAAGTCCTCCAGGCCGACCCTACCAACGCAATCGCCGCCACCGACCTCGGCATGGCGCTAACCCAGGCCCAGCGTGCCAGGGACGCCGTCCCCATCCTGCAACACGCCGCCCAACTAGCACCCACCAGCGTCACCGCACTCGAAGACCTCGCCGCCGCCTACGTGCAGCTCAACCAGTTCGACGACGCCGAGACCGAACTCGGCGCCGCGCTCAAGCTAGCTCCCAACCGCCCCCAACTCCACTACGATCTGGGCCTCGCCTACAAAATGCAGGACGACGCAACCAAGGCCATCCCCGAGTTCGAAGTTGCGGAAAAACTCGATCCCCAGCAACCTGAAGCACCGTACGCGCTCGGCCTGCTCTACCTACAAGACGGCCGTTACGCCGACGCCGCCCGCGAGCTCAAAGCCTCTCTAACCCTCCGCCCCAAAAACGGCGAAGGCTGGGCCACACTAGGCAGCGTCTACAACCACCTCAATCAACTCCCCCAGGCCATCGACGCCCTCCAACACGCTATCCAGCAAGTCCCCGAGCAGCCCGACCCCCACCTCACCCTCGCCAGCGTCCTCATCAAGCAGAACAAGCTCGCCGAAGCCACCGACCAGCGCAAACTCGCCGCCAACCTCATGCGCAGCCACATGAACCTCCAGCGCGCCGAAGTAGCCACCCACACCGGCAACGCCCTCCTCAAAACCGGCGACCTCGCCGGAGCCGCCGTCCAGTTCAACGACGCCCTCAGCTTCGACCCCACCTACGCCGACGCCCACCTGGGCCTCGCCCATATCTACGACGCCCAGGACAAACCAACCGAAGCCGCCGCCGAGCGCGCCAAAGCCGCTTCCCCATCCCCCCAGCCCTGACCCATTCTCGCCACCCTAAATGTCATAGCAGATCCGCACACCCCCTCACCGGCTGTCTATACTTCGCTATGCTCGCCTCGCTATAATCCCGACAGCGAAATCTCCACGTTTTGCGAGAACATCAAGCGCTTTCTCCTCTGCATAGCGATCGCCGCCATCTCCAGCAACAGCCTCATCCAACGGGGCTCCGGCCCTACCATCATGAGCACCCTCGCAAGACGCGCCGTTCTGCTCTTCCTCCTCTGCACCGGAGCCTGCGTCTTCCTGTGGTCCAGCATTCAAGCCGTCCAGCAGGCCACCTACCCAACCCCCAAAACATCCCCACCCCCCGCTCAGCCCGAAACCCCCGCGCGCAAAGCCTACGCCGACCACATCCGCCAGACCTACACCTTCCCCTTCGCCCCCGGCAATATCTCTCTCCCCGGCAACGCAGCCGTCCAGGGCAACGACTTCCTCTCGCCCAGCGCCTTCCCCACCGCCGCCTACTGCGGCCACTGCCACGAAGAGGCCTACCACCAGTGGCGTCAGGCCCTCCACTCCAACTCCTTCCGCTCGCCCTTCTACCGCACCAGCGTCAACCTCCTCATCCACGAAAAAGGCATAGCCTACGCGCGCCACTGCGACAGCTGCCACAACCCCATCTCCGTCCTCACCGGCAGCCTCAACCCCAACGCCAACGGCGATCGCAGCTTCGATAACGACGGCGTCACTTGCACCGTCTGCCACTCCATCCAGAGCGTCGAAGACCGTGCCGGCAACGGCAGCTACGTCATGGGCATCCCCGCGGTCATGGTGGACGCCAACGGCAACCGCATCCCCGGCCTCGTTCCCGACTCCGAAATCCTCAACCACCTCGACCGCCACTCCAAAGCGGTCATGCAGCCCTTCTACAAATCAACCGAGTTCTGCCTCGTCTGCCACAAGGCCAACCTCCCCGTCATGCTCAATGACTACAAGTGGATTCGCGCCTTCACCACCTACGACGAATGGCAAACCTCCAAGTTCTCCAAGCAAAATCCCCTCGTCTTCTACACCGCCGACTACGCCTCCTGCCAAACCTGCCACATGCAGCGCACGCCGCTAACGCTGCCCGATCCCGGCGCCAAGAACGGAACCTTCGCCTCCCACCGCTGGCTAGCCGGCAACACCGCTGTTCCCTTCTACTACGGCTTCAACGAGCAGCTCGAAAAAACCATCGACTTCCTCAAGACCGGCAACTACCTCAACGTCGACATCTTCGGCCTCAAGACCAGCACCTCCGGCATACCCAGCGACGACGCGCCCCTCGTCGCCCCACTAGGCTCCGTCCCCTTCCGCATCGCCCCCCGCGACACCGTCGAAGTCTACGTCGTCATCCAAAGCAAAAGCATCGGCCACTCGCTCATCCCCGAGGTACGTGATCTGTACGAAGCCTGGGTCTCCTTCACCGCCACCGACGCCGCCGGTCACACCCTCTACCAAAGCGGCTTCATCAATCCCGACGGCACCCTCGACCCCAGCGCCCACAGCTTCACCAACCGCCCCGTCAACTCCGAAGGCACCTTCGTCGACAACCACCGCGTCTGGGCCATCCACTCCGTCGCCTACGACAACACCATCCAGTCCGGCCGCTCCGCTCTAGTCCGCTATGCCTTCCACCTTCCCGCCAACGTCACCGGCCCCGTCACCATCAAGGCCGCAGTCGAGTACCGCCACTTCCGCCAGACCTACCTCAACAACGTCCTCGGCCCCAACCATCCCGCCTATCCCATCGTCGAGCTGGCCTCCCGCACCCGCACCCTAACCATCGGCGACAACACCCCCACACCACCACAACCCAACGACAACCCAGAGTGGATGCGCTGGAACAACATCGGCATCGGCTACCTCGACGAACTCCAGTACGCCGACGCGCAACAAGCCTTCGAGCACGTCACCCACCTCCGCCCCAACTACGCCGACGGCTTCATCAACCTCGGCCTCAACGACATTGCATGGGAAGAGTATCGCGCCGCCCGCACGCCCCTCGAAAAAGCTCTCGCCCTCCAACCCAAAGACGCCCGCGCGCTCTACTACCTCGCCCTCGTCGATCGCCGCGAGCGCCGCTCCGAAGCCGCCATCGCCGATCTCCAGCAGGTCATCGCGCAATACCCCCAGGCCCGCGACGCGCTCCGCGAGCTAGGCATCTCCTACTACCAGTCGCACCGCGTCCACGAAGCCGTCACCACCTTCCAGGCCCTGCAAGCCGTCGACCCCGACGACCTCGCGGCCCATTACAACCTCGCCATCCTCTACCATCGTCTCGGCATGAAGAAGCAGGCCGCCTACGAATCCGCGCAGTACGCCATGAAGTACATCGATCCCGCCGCGCCCACCTACTCGCTCGACTATCTCCGCAAGCATCCCGAACTCCGCATCGAAAGCGTACCCTGGCACCTCCACGCCGGAATCATGCCACTCTCCACCGAGGCAAAATCAAAACCGTGACCTCCAAATTCAATCGCCGCAAATTCATCCGCTCCCTAAGCCGCACCGCGCTCGTGCTTCCTTTCGCGGACATCCTCGCCCTGGCCGCACCCGCACAGCAACAAACCACCACACCACAATCCAAAATCGGTCCGCAGGAGCGCAGCTACGACGCCAAAGCCGCCCCCCCACCCCCGGGCCCCAAATCCCCCATCGAAGGCACGCCCCTCGGCGTCAGCTTCGTAGACGTAGCCGCCCAATCCGGCCTCACCATCCCCACCATCTACGGCGGCGAGTTCACCAACAAGTACCTCCTGGAAACCACCGGCTGCGGCCTCGCCTTCTACGACTACGACAATGACGGCTGGCAGGACCTCTTCCTCGTCAACGGCTGGCGTCTCGAAGGCTTCACTGCCGACAAAGCTCCTCGCTGCCATCTCTTCAAAAACAATCGCGACGGCACCTTCACCGACGTCACCAAGGGCACCGGTCTCGATCAAAGAACCGGCTGGGGCCAGGCCTGCTGCGTCGGCGACTACAACAACGACGGCAACGACGATCTCTTCGTCAGCTACTACGGCCAGAACGCCCTCTACCGCAACAACGGCAACGGCACCTTCACCAACGTCACCGCTGAAGCCGGCCTCATCCAGCCCGGCCCCAAGATCCGCTGGAACACCGGCTGCACCTTCGTCGACTACGACCGCGACGGGCATCTCGATTTGTTTGTAGCCAACTACGTAGACTTCGATCTAAAAACCGCGCCCCTCCCGCAGGACGGGCCCTGCAC
>JBAVDD010000125.1:0-3467 GCA_049587035.1 Acidobacteriaceae bacterium
GCCTACGCTGCCGGTTCATGAACCATACGACGAATGCCGTCGCTAGCAGGACCAGCAGGTGCAACAATTCCTGTGAAAAAAACACCCCCTGATCGCGGTTGAGTAGCAGATAGACGATGCGCGTCGCCTCTGCCACCCCGATGCTCACCATCGACGGCGCCAGGCCCCCCAGAAGTCCAACCACCACCACGGCTAGCACGTTGGCTGAGTTCGGAGTTCCATGCAATAGCGACAAGGGCGCCGCCAGCACCATGCCCAGCACCGGCAACGCCACCGCAAGTGCAAACGCCAACCTGCGGCGCGACTGCTTTCCAGGGCGCAACGGCGCAATCAAACTCATCTTGCTTGTACTCCTGCCAAGTCCCACTACATGGGTCGGGATACGACCCTCTATCTCTCTTTCGAGTTTATCTCAAATAGCTTCAACACTTGCGGCTTCGCACCTCGAGCTGAGAGCGTGCGCAATTGCTGGAGCCAGCAGCAACCAGCGCCAGTCGTGCGAATCATCTGTCTCGCTCGATAGACGCACCTCGTGCCTAGTCGTCTGCTTCTCTGTCCGCGGCCGATTCCCGCAGGGCCTCGATCTGTGGATGCAGGAGCTTACCCGTCAGCGACTTCGTCAGCCGCTCCACCGCAGCCATCTGCTCCACCGTCAGCGGATGTCGCGCTAGCTGTTGCGCAACCCTTGCCAGCTCCTGCTGGCGCACCTCTTCGGCGCCTAGTAGCAGCTCCTTAATCGACTCCGTCACCGGCGCCTGCGAGATGCGGTCGCTATAACGCGCCACCTCGCGCGTCACAATCGACTCGGCGGCCTCCGCCTCGCGATTGCGCACCGCCTTGTTCTGGATCGCCACCTGCTGCAAGTCATCGATGTCATACACAAAGCAGCCTTCTACGTTGTTGACCTCGGGAGCCACATCGCGCGGAACGGCTATATCGATGTAAAACATCGGCCGGTTTTTGCGGCGCTGCAGCAGCGCGCGCGCATCCTCCGTTGTAAACACCTGCCCCGCGCCTGTACTGGTAATCACAATGTCTGCACGGTGCGCCTGCTCCTGCAACTGATCCATCGGGATCACGCCTGTCGTAATGGTCGGCGTGCGCAGCGCATCGGCGATCGCCTGCGCCCTGGCCTCCGTGCGGTTGGCCACCAGCAGCATCGTAGCTCCTTGTTGGACCAGGTGCCGCGCTGTCAGGTCACTCATCTTGCCCGCGCCCACCAGCAACACCGTTTTGCCTGCCAGCGAGCCAAAGATCTTCCGCGCCAGTTCCGCCGCAACCGACGCGATCGACACGGTCGTATTGCCAATCTGCGTCTCCGTTCGCACCTTCTTTGCCACCGAGAATGCCCGCTGCAGCAGAGGATCCAGCATCGTCCTCACCGCGCCCACCTCGCGGCCCACCATCCACGACTGCTTCACCTGACCCAGAATCTGCGACTCACCCACCACCATCGAGTCCAGCGAACTGGCCACGCGGAACAGGTGCCGGATCGCCTCGCGCTCGTGGTACTCGTACACATGCGGTTCAATGTCGGTCGCGCGCACCTGCAGGTACTCGTTCAGGAACCGGATTACGCTGAGGGCCGGCTCGGGCCGTCCTGAACGAATCTCGTCCCTCTCCTGCCCGTCGTTCTGGCCACCGCCCGGCCCGTCGCCAAGCCCATCCTGCACCGTCAGGATCTCCACCCGGTTGCAGGTGGAAAGAATCAACGCCTCGCGAATGCCCGGCTGATCGGCCAGCGTGCGTGTCGCATCGGCCAGCCGGTGCGTAGGAATCGCCAGCCGCTCGCGCACCGCAATGGGGGCCGTTGTATGGTTGACCCCCAGCAACAGCAGCCTGGAGCCCTGCCCCGCCGATCGCACCGCGTTTTCGATCCTCGGATCATTCATGGGATCACTCATGGCGTCTTGAACCTATGCACCACCGACAGCGAGTTCGCGGCCCAGACTGCAACAATCACCAGAAACACAAAGCACGAAAGATATACCGCGCGCCGTCCGCGCAATCCGCTATGGCTGCGGATGAAGATCATCAGCACATACGCAATCCACATCGCAAAGGAAAGCAGCACCTTGGGATCGGCAAAGAACGTCAGTCCGATCGTGTCCAGCGCCAGCACCGAGCCAATTAGCAGCCCAGCCGTCATGCACGGCAGCCCAAAGCGCAGCGAGTTCAGCCCAATCTGGTCAAGCGTCTCGAGCGGTGGCAACCAGCCGCGTCTGGACTCCGTGCGCTTTTGTTTCAGCCGCCGCTCCTGGATCAGGTAGAGCAGGCTCGCAATCAGAGAGAGGAACAGCGCCGCGTAAGCCGCCAGCAACAGCGCAATGTGCAGCAGAATCCAGCCAGTCCGCACCAGCGGATAGGCGATGCGCTCATGTCCCGGATGAAACGCCGGAACGATTGCCAGCAGAACTACGATCGGTAACAGAAAGATGCCGAACGACACCGTCCGGTAACGTGCCGCAAGGGTCAGAAAGCCGATCGCCAGCAGCAACCCCAGCATTGAGAGTGTCTCGTGGGTATCCACCGGCAGCGCGCGGTGCGCCGCGTAGAGCGTCTCCGTGATCGAAACGAAGTGGAAGAACGCTCCCGACATTGCCGCCGGAAGTGCGATATGACGCCAGCGCGGGCGGTTATAGAGCGCAGCCGGTAGCACCGCCAGTGCGGCAATGCCGTAGAGAATCACCGCAAGTCGGAGCCAGAGCAAGGTCATACGTTCAGCTTCGCACGTTGCTTATGCGCGAAACTCCAGTATATCTGCAACCGCCTGCCAGATTGTGACGGCGGTCGCAGACCGAACACCGCACAGAAGCAATGACCTCAGCGTGTCGCCAACTGGAACAACTCAAACGCGAAACACCCCACGGTCGCCCAGCACAAAGATGAGATCGCCAAAAGCGTCGTCAGCCATAATATTTTTTTTGGACTCAGATCTCTCGCCAGTTGGAACACGCGCCTGGGCGCACGACCTGTAGACGCTTTGGGCCACCAAACGTGCCAATTCTGGATCATCGATACACTCTCGTCTAATCGATTCGGCGTGAAGCGCAGCGACCGGGAAGGGCCCATCCTACACCGCGGAGCGTTCAACGACCAGATCCCATTAGACTTAGGACCCCTGCTTGCTCGCGTCGCACGCCAGGGACTGCTCCAGGTATGCCTGCAGCCTGCCCTCAATCAACGAAATCGGCAACATGAACGGCCGATCCAGGATCTCGATCGCCAGCGTCTCCCCCGCATAGGTATACTTCGCGGTTACCCCGTCTTTGGTGAGCGTTCCGGTGGTCCCGGTCAACTCAATGCCATTGGTACGCAGCCGTTCAGTGGCCGCTGCAAACTGCGTCTCAGTCATAGGAATCTCGATCACCATGACAGTGTAGGGGCAGCAGAAGTTTTGGCCAAGCGTCTGCGATATTCTGGGCATTCAAATATACGAGTGCATGACCATGTCCACCGAATCCGTG
>JBAVDD010000126.1:0-18420 GCA_049587035.1 Acidobacteriaceae bacterium
CCACGACGCTCGACCCGCCCCAACCTCCGGGTCAGGTGCCCTCGATCATCAGCGGTAACAGTCGTCTCGTATTCAAGCTCCCCACAGACGTAAAGAAGATCCCGTTCGAAATACAGTCCCTGCTGAACTGGTCCAAGCTGCAATTGGCCGTCTCCCAAACAGCGGCCGTTCCCAATGGGGGTGCAGCTCCCCCGGGACTTACGATTGCGGCTCCGGGCGCTCTCGAAACCGCGATCGAACTTCCGTATCGCTTGATCATGTCGCCCACCGCGAAAGTAGGCTGGTCCCATTCAAAGACTCCGGTCACTCACGCAGGCTGGACCGAGCTATGGCACACGCGCATGTCTCGGCTGGTGTCGAGCAAAGGAAAGACGTCGCTCAAGGATCCCAGCGAAACCAATCCAATCTCTCTGCGCGCCATCTGGTCTCCAGACTACATGGGCCAACAACCGCTGCTCCCCTTGACCGACGAAGTGCCCTTTCGCGCTCCCATGTCTCGCAGAGACCGCGACGAGATTGTTAAACTCACCTCTGGTTTCAATGGCTACTTTGTCATCGATCCGGCAACCGGACAGCCGTCGACCTATCAGCCCACCCCAGTCAAGGCCAGCCGCGTGTTTCTATCCGCTCTCGGTGGCTGGCTTTCTTCCACCGGTCGTTGGAACAACCTGCCGCACTACTACTACTACAAACTGCTCAACATGCGGGCGCAGAAAATCATTGCTCCCATCCCTAGACCTCTGCCTGGCGAACTCATCAATCTTGACCTCAGCGAATGGCAACACATCGCGACGATGGGCCGCGATCATTACGTCAAAGTCGTCTACGAAGGATTCCTCTATCCCTTCGGCCATCGCGCGGCCCTGGTCAAAATAAGCGAGCGCAAATTCGTCGGCTCCGATGTCGCCCCCGCGAACTCTCCAGTTGCCTACCTACGCCAGCACCTGTACATCGTCGTGCGCGAAAAGGATAAAACCTACGTCGGCGCACCCTACGTGCATGGCGGCCGCGAAATGCCGTTTCAAAATCTCGTCCGCATCAAAACCGAAACCACTCCGGATATCGACGACCCCACCACGTCCGCAGTCCCCGGTTCAAGCGCATCCTTTTGGATCAACCAAGTAGGCCAGCCCTTCCCTTTCCACCTCATCTCGCAGGACCTGGCCAGCACGCAATTCAATTTTCTCGCAGGCCTGATCTTTGTATCGTTCGCTGAAACTAATCTCGCAGCGGTGCAAAGCGCCTACTCCGCGCCAGGCAGTCCGCGGACCTGCACCCTGCACGCAAAAAACATCGCCTACGCCGATCCCACTGCCGGCGACACCACGCTGAAGACCTCACAGCTATTCTTCGACACTCAGTTGGTCCCCGCGATCCCTCCGAACGTCGCCTTCATCCCCAAGCTCGACGACACGACGGCCGCCCAGGTAAGCATTCCTGCGATTGCGGAAATCCTCGGAACCTCACCGCTGATCAACGTCCGCCTCTACGACACGTATCTCAACAACGCGACCGGCCTCGATGCCTTCGCCGGTGTCTACGCCCAGATCGACAACCCACCGGTCGTAGAGTTTTCGGCAGATAAAGCAGGCGGCTTCGCAACACCGAAACTCACCATCACAGCCGTCTCCGCACGAAAGGGGCTCGTCGCCGGCGATCCCGGAGATGCCGCGACCGGCCTCATCCTTCCCAGCGCTTTCTTCGCAGACCTCTCCGCAAAATTATTCGGCGCAGTCCCTCTCCAGGCTCTGATCCCAGTCGACCCAACCACTCTTAAGGCCGACGCCTCCAAGAACGCCCTGGAGGTGAAAATCCACGCCGTTCCAAATCTGAAGAATGCGAAACAAATTATCACCAAGGTGAACTGGACGCCGCAGCTCGCAGACTACGAGGACGACCCGATCAAGGTTTCGTTCAACGTCGATGGCGGCACCTCGGCCCTCACCCTGCACAACACGTTGACGCGTTCGCTCGATGGCTCTCCGCCCTCAGTAGACATCCATGGCGAACTCACGAGTTTCCTGATAAGCCTCTTCGGCGTCATCGGTATAAAATTCGATTCGCTCTCCTTCGACTCAAAAAATGGCGCGAAGACCATCGTCAAAGCCGGCTTGCCTAAAACTCATCCCATTGAGTTCATCGGACCTCTGAGCTTCGTGCAAACACTGGCGGACATTCTGCCCCCGGGAATCTTCGGCGGCAAAGGCCCTTCCATCACGCTCACCTCCACCATGATCAAGGTGAGTTACACCTTAGGCCTCCCGCCAATCTCCATCGGAATGTTTTCGCTCGAGAACATCGCTATCACCACAGGCCTGGATCTGCCGTACCTGGACGGAAAGCCCGCATTTGAATTCGCCTTCGCCGCGAGAAATAAACCCTTCCTCATCGTCGTCGAGTGCCTCGGCGGCGGCGGGTTCATTCACATCGTCCTGAATGCCGACGGCATCCAGATGGTCGAGGGAGCCCTTGAGTTCGGCGGCCATTTCGCCTTCAGCGTCGGCGTCGCCTCAGGCGGCGTCCACATCATGGCCGGCATTTACTTCAAACTCTCGGGAACCAACTCCGACCTCAGTGGCTTCGTTGACATCGGTGGAGAAGTCTCCGTACTCGGCATCATCTCCATCTCCATCGATCTCAATCTCAGCCTCAGCTTCATCAGCAGCGCTTCAGGAAGCAAAGTTCAGGGACGCGCCACCCTCACCATCAGCGTTCACATCATCTTCTTCAGCCTTTCCGTATCCATTTCTGTCGAGCGCAGCTTCGGCAGCAGCAGCGGAGATCCGAGAGTCCATCAGCTGATCTCAGCTAATGACTGGTCCGAGTATGCAGAAGCATTTGCTTAGGAGTGCAGGCGAACCATGGCCAACCAGATACTAACCTTCGTCGCTCTACCCAACGGATTAACGGCTAAGGGAAAGCTCCGCGTATCGGTTTACCTAACCCCCCGGCTGCAAGGCGCAGCAACCCTCGACAAATTTCCCGACATGCTCTACTGGGCCGCCCGTATCAAAAAGCGTGGTATGAAGCTCACCCTGGCCTCGGGTGCCAACACGGCAACCGTCGCGGTCAATCCCGCGGTTTTACGGCCCGATGTCTGGAACTCCATCTTCAAAGCCAAAACCTTCGTCGAGAAATACCAGGTCCCGCCACTCGACAAAAATCTTCTAGTTTCCTACCCCAGCCGCGATGTCATGAGCTTCGTGAAGTTCGCGTATCAGGCACTCTCTTCCAGGGTTCTGCAGACTGGAACGTACCAACGTGAAAATCCCCTCGCCCCGCTGCTTTCAGATCTCGTCTTCCGTCAGGGTCCCGTCTCGAACCTGAAAGATACTCTCTCGCAGCTTCGCGTCACTCTGTGGCGGGAGCAGCAATCGCTCGACTTCAAACGCCAGTCCGGAAAGAAGAAACCTCGCGCGAAATCGGCCAGCGCCACCTTCGCCGCAGCGCTCCCTCCAGATGGCGTGCCCACTCAAACGTCTCTGCCGCCGGCAACCCGCGCTGCCATGACTCAGTTCGCGCTCTTCCATCACATGCCCTCGGCAAAACATCGGCCCCCTCTCCCGACAACCGAAGCCGGCTTCGCGAAAACTCTCGACTTCCACAAAGCCATCTCCGCGCTCAACTCCTATCCCTCCCTCCTGCGCGCTCTAGGCTTGGTCTTTGATCTCGAGGTGCCGGCATCCCTATGCGCCTTCTCCCCAGCCGCGCCCAGCGACAGCTACGCAACCATCGCCGTCCAGAGCGTCTCCGTGGGATCACCCTGGAAGTCGACTCCCCAATATTGCCTGCCTCCCACGTCCTATCTTTTGACGTCCACTGAATTCGCCGCGGCCCCCGCGACCCCCTTCGCCGATCTGCCCAACCAAAACTATCTCGCCGGCGACGTGATAGGTGGCTTGCTTGCGCTATCGCCGCAATTCTTCTACCTGAACCAGGTTGATCTTGATGGTGTCGGCCTCAATCTCCTTTCTCTCGCCGACAACGTCGCCTTCGTCAGCTACCGAAACCCAAACAATCAAAGCAACCCAGTTGAAATCGAGCCGGTCCTCCCATCCTTCCGATCCGGTGGCATCCAGCTGATGGCGGACGGTCGCGGTATGCAACTGTTGCAGGCCATTCGAGACAACCAGGCCTTCGATCAGGCACTCCAGGCAAATAGTCCGAACACGCCCTTTCCGCGTCCCCTCACCGCTCGCGATCTCGTGCGCGGATACCGTCTTGATATTCGCAGCGCGAAGACGAAAACCTGGTACTCCTTGCATCGACGGAACGCTGTGTATAAATTCGGCCCCACCGGCGAGCTGGTTATCTCCACCGAAGATGAAGAAGGCTTCACCCAACTCGCCACCGCGCAGCCTGCAGCCGATCCAAAACGCCGCGTCAATAAAATCGCCAAAGCCGCTGGTGCGCCGCAACCCGGAAACGACATCTACATCCACGAGCGCATCGCTCGCTGGAATGGTTGGAGCCTCAGCGTGCAGCGCCCGGGCGGCTCGATCAACAAGAGCGCCGATCCCGCAAAATCCGTCGACCCGGACCCCACAGTCAACACCCCAATCACGCCGTTCAAAATGACGACCAGCTTCAAGCCAGTCACAAAGAGTCTGCCCAAGCTGAGATTCGGCGACCGCTACAACCTCAGAGCTCGAACAGTTGACCTCGCGGGAAACAGCGTTCCCCTGTCCCATCTGAAACCCACCGACGTCATCTCGCCCAACACAGGCCAACTGCCTTACCTGCGTTTCGAGCCGGTACTGCACCCCGTCCTTCTGCTGCTGCAAACTCCGCAACCCGGCGGATCGCTGATGCAGCTGGTCATTCGCTCCTTCAACAACAAGGAAGCACTCGATGGCACACCCAGTACCGCAGTGGATCAACGCCACATCATTCCGCCTCGGATAGCTGTTCGCATGGCAGAACAGCACGGAATGTTCGATGACGCCAAAGGGGAACTGAAAGGCGATGCCGCCACCTACAACCTCATCATCACTCGAGACAAGGCCGAGTTCCCCGCAGTCGACGGTGTCCCCATCGACCCGCGTCCGCAGATTCCCACTCCATACCTCCCCGACCCCTTTGCCCGCGGCGCCGCGTTTCGCAACCTTCCCAACACTCCCTCGAACACCAATGGAAAAATACGCAAGGCCGGCCTCACGTACTCCGTTCTTCCGGATGTGGAACCGCGTCCAGGCTCGGTCACCTACATTGATTTCGGTTCAACATGGCCTGCCCGGCAAACTTTTCGACTAGCCATCGTGGAAGGCAAAAAGAAGCCTGCATGGGACGCAGCCAATCGAGTCCTCACCGTCTACCTCCCCAAAGCGACCATCGCCGATGTCCCCCTTAGCTGTTACCTGAATCCCGGCGACCTCAGCGTCATGGGAATCTGGGGCTGGCTGCGTGAGTTCTTCGAGGCAAACGAATTGGCATCTGCCGGCCAATCGCTAGGCCCGGTCTTCCCTACGGATTCCTTCGCCATGCTCACCCGCTTCACCCTCGAAGGCGGCCATCCCATGATTACGCCTTCGACCGATCTCACGTTGGTGCACGCGGTCCAACAACCATTGGGACATCCCGAGTTCACTGTGCTCTCAATCCTTCACCAGCCCGGTCCCTCCGGCAAGCCCGGCGCAGTGGCGAATGCCTTTGCCCCCATCACCGCGTGGCGCGCTCTGGACTCTCACAGTGCCGTCTTGCTCGGTGGCCTTCATGTCAACGCAAAGAGCACCAGCAAGATTGACCTCCAAGCCACATGGTGGGAATTCACCGACGATCTCTCGCAGCCCGGGCCAGTCAAGAAACCAGCCTCCAGTCACGTCGAAAAAATTGACCTGTCCACCCTCGACCAAGCCCTTATCTACGCCGACGTCTCTCAGACCCGCGCCGTTGCAACGTACATTCCGCAAGGCGACACGCTCTGGTTCTCCGTTCCCACCGATCGCTTGCCCGGACTCGCCACTCCCAGCGAAGTAGCCGCGCCGCGTCACCAATTCAACGACACGAAACATCGCAAGGTGCGCTACCAGGCCATCGCTACTTCCCGCTTCCAGGAGTACTTCCCCGCAGGCCTAAAGTTCACCCGCTCCAGTCCTCGCCTCATGGTCAATGTGCCGAGTTCTGCGCGCCCCGCCATTCCAGAGGTCGCCTACATCGTCCCCATCTTTGGCTCAGAGCAGCAAGAGACCACGAACATAAAGACTGCAATCCGCCGCGGTAACGGCCTTCGCGTCTATCTCCAACGCCCCTGGTATTCTTCCGGTCAGGATGAACTTCTCGGTGTGGTCCTCTGGCCCCAAAGCCGTCCCACGCCCGACACGCCGACTCGAGAAAAATATAAGTCCTACTTCACGCAGTGGGGATTAGATCCTATCTGGAAGACTGAGCAGCTCGAGCCCGTCCCTGCTTCCTACAACTTCCCTCGTGCTGCCGCCCAGGCCCAGTCTCTCAATCTTGAGGAAACAGACCTGCCAGTCGACGTAGCGGCGCACTGTGTCGCCTATGATGCCGTGCGAAAGATGTGGTACTGCGACATAGTCTTCGAAAATGACTACGCCTACATGCCCTTTGTCCGCCTCGCTTTCGCCCGGTACCAGGGGCACTCCCTCAGCGGCGTCGAATTATCCCACGCCGTGCTCGCCGACTTCGCCCAGCTAACGCCCGACCGCTCCGCCGCCGTGAGCGTAGATCCCTCCGACCCAAGAAATGCTCGCGTCTTTGTAGGGGGTCTCATCCCCGAAGGCCCCACCAAGCAGCTCTTTACCGTCACCGTAGAAAAGCAAATGACCAAGGCGATCAGCGATGTTGGATGGGCGGCAGCTCCAGCCAATGAAGTGAACGTCACAGAAGACCCTCCGGGCTCTGGCAATCCCGACGCCATGCTCTGGGCAGGCAGCATCCACTTTGCGAAAGTTCCCCCGAAGGGAATCTACCGGGTCGTCGTCCGTGAATTCGAGATCCTCCTGGAGGACCGTCCTACTACACCACAATCCCTCAAACTGATTCTTGAGCTTCCTTCCTACGCCCAACGCCTTGTCTATGCGGCCATCCTCCCGTATGACTTTCCGTCGAGCTAACCCAAACTAGCCGTATCCTTGCGCACGCACTTAGAAGGGACCGGACGATCGCAACAAAAACGAAATAGAGAATCGCCACAGCACGAAGACCGCAATACCGCAGGAGAATCTTTCTGAGCTATCAATCCAACTCGCCGTACCCGCCAAATCCGCCCTACCCACCGGCGCCTCCCTATCCTGCGCAACCCGGCGGCGGTTCGTACGCGCCATATCCGCCCTACCCTCCCCTGCCTCCGTATCCTCCCTACCCGTCCTACCCCGCGGAGCCACCGGCACCCGCACCGTACCCGGTGCCCTACCCCGTACCGTATCCGGTCCCGGTCCCGGTCCCCTACCCCCAACCAACAACTCCATATCCCTATCCGCCCACGCCAATACCTACCCCCCAACCACCTACACCCCGACCACCTACACCCACTCCGTATCCGCCAACGCCAGCCCCGCCGACACCAACACCTACACCTACACCAAGGCCCACGCCGACACCCACACCAACACCCACGCCGCCCCCAACACCCACGCCGACACCAACGCCGCGGCCGACACCAACCCCTACCCCCACTCCAACTCCGCATCCACATCCAACACCAACGCCGCCCCCAACACCACATCCAACGCCTACGCCAACGCCACATCCAACGCCAACGCCACCCCCAACACCGCATCCCACGCCCACACCAACGCCACATCCACCACCCACTCCCCACCCAGGCAGCGGCTCTTCCAGTGGTTCAGGCAACGGCAGCGGCAGTGGGTCTTCAGGCAGCGGCTCCTGCGGCGTCGGAGGAATGTCCGGAAGCGGAGGCATCATCTCCAGCGGCCAATTTCAAAACGTTCCCGCTCGTGCAAAACGAAGTAAGTAACCCAGAAGGAGAATGCATCTTGATATCGCTGGCTGAGAGAGTTCTCCCCGATCATTGGCGTAGTTGGGTTGCCGAGAACGCGTCGCTCAACATTGACGAACAGCAGATCGAACAGCACGCCGCGGCCATGGGAGTCGACCTCGATCTCGTTCGCGAAGAGCTTCAGCGCATCAAGGGCGACCCATGCCTCGAAGTCGCCGGCCGCATTGTGCAGAAGCTGCGCAAGCTCGAATCCATCCTGCAGATCCGAGTCGAAACCTTCCGCCAGAATACGGTCCCTTTCCAGATCGCCACTCGCAACGCACTCACCGCCGCCGCCTTTCGTACATCGTTCTACGCTCGAAATCGTCCCGTAAAATTACTCAATCTCATCGACCATTGGCCGGCACTTCACAAATGGAACCCGGAATATTTCCGCGACCTCTACGGAACTGAAACAGTCGAGATCATCACCTCGAGAAACTCTGACGCCAACTATGAAATCAACATCGAACATCATCGCCAGCAGGTTCAGTTCTCTCATTTCATCGAGCGGGTAGCCAGCCCGGATACAGGAAATGATTGCTACCTCGTCGCCAACAATCACTTCTTCGAACAACCTCAGTTCCATAACCTGCTCACAGACGTAGGCCCGCTCCAAGGCTATCTCACCATCAAACGCAGGGCCCCGCACACCTATTTATGGTTCGGACCCGAAGGCACGATCACACGTCTTCATCACGACGAATTGAATATTCTGCTCTGCCAGATCTACGGAAGAAAACGTATCACCCTCATCTCGCCTGACCAGACCCCGTGGCTGTATAACGAAGTCGGCGTCTTCAGTGAAGTGGACCTCGAAAACCCGGACCTCGAACGTCATCCCCTCTTCCGTTACGTCGAACCTGTCGAAGTCATCTTGAACCCAGGCGAAATCTTGTTCATTCCCGTCGGTTGGTGGCATCACGTCCGCTCGCTGGATGTGAGCATCTCTGTCTCCGCCACCAACTTCACATTTCCCAACCACTATTCGTGGAACAACCCGGACATTCGTCGATCAATCTAGCCACTTTCCTATGCCGAAACTAGCTGACTTCCGAGGCGTTCATTACGGCGAAGCGATGCTCGTGTGCGGGCTCGGTCACTCCATCCTCCGGCTGAAAAACCCCCAACGCTTCACCACCATCGGCGTCAATGATATCGGTCGCGCCTTCACACCGAATTACCTCTTCGTCATGGACAAGCCGGAGAGTTTCGGTGAAGAGCGCTTTCAGTACATCCGGGAATCACAGGCCCAATACATCTTCACAGATCATGACCTCGGCATGCAGCATGACAACATCGTACGATTCCCCATTCGCCGCAGCGACGTGCCGAAGCTGGACGATCCCAACGCGCTTTACTTCACCGGACGTCCACCCACCTCCCCGCTCCTGGGCCTGTGCCTGGCTGCTCACATGGGCGCAAAAGCGATCGGGTTAGTCGGTGTCGATTTCACAGACCATCACTTCTTCCGCTCCGATGGAGCGCACAGACTCGTGCGAAGCCTCGACGGAATCGACAAGCGCTATTACCTCCTCGGCAATGCCCTTCTCGATCAGGGGGTGAAAATATTCAACATCAGCAGCGAAAGCCGTCTCTCAGCGTTTCCGCGTTTGAGCGCAAACCAGTTTTACAATCTGCAGCGAAGCGGAAATACCCGCTCTTGGTCGCGGCCCGTGCGCCGTGTATGTCTCGTTTCCGAAACGCCCATCAACGACCAGCTCAAAGCAATCGCGCGCAACATCAACAGCGAAACCCTGCAATCCTGCAGGCTCATCGCTCCCGGATCACCCGACATCGAAAGTAACGCGACACCGGAGATAGAGTTGCACGCGCTTGAAAACTCCGACGTCACCGTCAATTGCAAAACCCTCAAACTTCCCAAGCAGAACGGGAACGACTTTCAGGACACCTGGGCCAAACTCCGGCCCGCACTCTTCGGAAACCTCGAATCGAACCACACCAATGGCTATGTCCGGCGGCTTTCGATGTCCGTCATCCTCTCGCAGGAGAGCGCAACCGGAGAAGAACTCGCTCAAACCCTTCGCAGCCTGTGGCCCGATCTTGTGCACAATGACGAACTGATTGTCATTGGCCGACGCGGAGATGACCAGGCACCCGATTGGCTGCGCAATCCAACCAGATTCACCTACGTCGAGCAAGTCCCGGGCGAAAGTTTTATCGCCGCGCGCAACCGCATCGCCGCACTCTCCAGAAAGAACATCCTCGTTTTTTGCGACGCAAACACAGCGCCCCCCAGGCACTGGGCCGACTCTCTGCTATTTCCATTCGCCTCGCCAACCGCAGCCGCTGTAGGGCCCGCCATCGCGGACATGTACAAACACGAGTCGAAAGGGTTCGGCATGCAGTGGACCGACGCCGAGTTGAATACGGCCTGGCTCCCGCAACAAAACGACAAGCCCTATCCCGTCCCTCTCTTGCCAGGGATGTTCCTCGCCGTCCGGCGACCAATCTTCAAAAACATAGGCGGCTTCGATGCAGGAATGCGCGGCAGCGGCGGTGACGACGTTGAACTCTGTTTTCGCCTCTGGACAGCAGGCTATCAATGCGTGGTCAATCCTAAGCTGGTCGTCCCATGGATGAATCCCTATGCCGTTGGCGCCGTCCACATCAAGGACTATTGGGAAGACCTCCTGCATAACCTGCTGCGCCTCTCTACCTTGCACTTCAGCTCGTCAAGACTAGCCGCGTTCATCGAAAAAGTCGGCGCCGATCCGTCTTTCTCGTCTGCATGCGAAACGCTGCTGCGCTCCGATCTAGGCCGCACACGCCTCGATAGAAAACAAAAACGCAAGCACTCGGATAGATGGTTTTTCAATCACGTTGCAAACGACTGTTTCAACTCGAGCGAGCGTCATCACACGATATAAGGAGGTGGAATATGGCTCGACGCACGATCAGCATGGTCGCAATTCCCGGAAGTAAAAAAGCGCCGTTTCGAGCGGCCAGAATCGTGAGCCCTGCTGCCGCCACGGAACGCTTCGAGGTGACAGTCAGGCTCCGCCCGCGCCTAGCGCCCGCCGTCAAATCCATCACCAGGGCAAAAGCCCGGTCCACCGTCCTGACCCATGAGCAATATGATGCACTCTACGGTGCAGACCCCAAAGATATCAAGCTCGTTGCAAAGTTTGCGAAGAGGCACAACCTGGTCGTCGTTCGAGAGAGCAGCCCGCGCCGCAGCGTCATGTTGTCCGGGCAGGTCGCCGACTTCGAAAAAGCGTTTGGCGTCAAACTATTTCTTTACGAACATTCGCAAGGCACCTATCGCGGTCGAACCGGCAGCATCCATATCCCCTCCGAACTCGCTCCCGTCATCCAGGCTGTCTTAGGCCTCGACAACCGTCCAGTAGCGTGGCCTCACTTTCGTGCGAATCCCCGGTCATCGCGCCCCGCCGACGGCGCTCGCGCGTTCTACCCCAACGAAGTCGCGCGTCTCTACAAATACCCTCAAGACGTAACCGGCGCAGGCCAGTGCATCGGCATTCTCGAGCTTGGTGGCGGCTACCGCCCCCAGGATCTCCGCTCTTACTTCAAAAATCTCGATATCCCTCTGCCCACGGTCGTCCCGGTATCCGTGGATGGAGCCATGAACGCGCCCTTCGGCACCTCAAACGGAGCCGACGGTGAAGTAGCTCTCGATATCGAAGTAGCAGCTACGATCGCTCCCGGCGCCAAACTTGCCGTTTACTTCGGGCCCAACGACCGCACCGGCAAAGGCTTCCTCGACACGCTCACCGCTGCCGTTCACGACACCGTGCACAACCCTTCCGTCATTTCGATTAGCTGGGGCGGTCCGGAAACTCTCGTCAAGTCTGAAGTGGGCTTTCAGTTACAGTTCAATCAGGAACTGGCCGCAGCCGCCAAGCTTGGCATCACCGTCTGCACCAGCGTAGGCGATAATGGCGCGGCAGACGCTGGTCCGCTCGGCTGGAGCGGCAAAGCCCAGGTCGACTTTCCGGCCGCCAGTCCCTATGTCCTATCTTGTGGCGGCACCAGGTTGCTCTCTACCAAGGGCGTCACTCAAAGTGAATCCGTGTGGAACCAGCATTATGCGGATACCTCTCCGGAGGCCCTGGCCGAGGACCCCGAAGGCTCGTTCGGCGCCACCGGCGGAGGTGTCAGCGGCGCCTTCCCCCGGCCCAAATATCAGAGGCACGCCAAGATCTCCCCATCGCTCAATCCTGCTGGATTCCTAGGCCGCGGCGTTCCGGATGTAGCAGGTTGCGGCGACCCCGCCACTGGCTACCACGTCCTCGTCAACGGAGTCCCCGACCAATACGGAGGCACCAGCGCCGTCGCTCCCCTCTGGGCCGGCTTTATTGCGCTCCTCAACCAGAAGCTAGGAAGACGTGTCGGCTTTGTCAATCGCAAATTGTACGTTCTCGCTAGAAATCACAAGGTCTTTCGTGATGTGACCTCCGGCGACAACCGCGTCAGCTACAAGAGCTTCAACAACGTGGGCTACCCCGCCGGCCCCGGATGGGATCCCTGCACAGGTCTCGGTTCCCCTGATGGCGCGAAGCTCGCGACCCTGCTCGCAGCCTGGTTTTCCGCAGCAAAAAAAACTCCAGCAGTAAAACGTGAGAAGCCCTCGAGTAAATCCCCCCACAAATCGCGCAGTACAAAACGTTCGAATCGGAAAGATCAAAATCACAAGGCGGTCAAACGTACATGAGCCTCATTGGTTCATCTCGACCCAGTCGAACGCGGGGCCGAAGACCCGTAAGCACGCTGAGAATGTCTGACCACGAAACAGCCTGAATGAAGCTCCTTGCCCAAACCCGGCCGGTGGCCACCATCGGTGGTACCTCCCGAGTTTCTGGTGTGCTATCAAGGTGACTTTGTTGCTCTTTCCTAGCGGAGTGCGATGAAGGCCAGCGCGACTGCGAGCACATCTTCGAGCAATGCTGCCGGCAGGTCACGGCCAAATAAGCGTGCGGCGAAGGCTCGTGCCTTGGAGCCACCGTAGGTGCCAACGATGCTACCGACGATGCCTGCGATGAGGCCGACGATTAAGTTGCCCTTGGAAAGACCAATGGCCGCTCCGCTTGCTGCACCCATGAAGAGACGAGCACCGAACTGTGGTGGAACGAGGCGGCTCGGGGTCTTTGAAAGCTTGTCTGTAACAAGCTCTCCTAAAGCCATGAAGCTGAGGATGAACGCGGTGATGCGTTTTCCGAGGAAGGCGAGCCATGTTCCCTGGAGTGGAAGATGTACCGAGTTGGCGGCCCAGCTTACAGCGGCGAATCCTACGATGGCACGAAGACCACAAGCAACGCCGATGACGAATGCAGAGATGATGACCGTATTCATTGATTTCCTCTCTAAGTGTTTTTTATTCGCGATGGGCTTTCTGTCATAGCGATTAAAAGACAGTGCTAAAAATTATGCCTACCGAGTGGAGTGGTCACACTCGATAGGCCTGGGAGTAAGGTTCCTACTTCGAGCCCGCGGCGGATGCCGCGTTTACAATCACATTGGCGACCTTTGCTGGATGGGCCAGCATGATGACGTGGCTGGAAGCAACGGTGAACGTCGTCGCGCCGATCTTCTTTGCTTCGGCAGCTTCGAGCTTCGGCGAAATCGTGCGGTCGTTCCCGGCGATGATGTACCACGACGGTTTCGATTTCCACGCTGGGGTCGTGATCTCAGCCTTCATGGCTCCCACGCTTGTGGGAATCTGTGTCGCGGTCAAGATCGAGATCTCCTTGGCAGAGAGGTCAGGTGCCATATCTTCAGCGATGCCCTTCGGCGTGACTTTGAGAAAGCCATTCTTGTCGGGCCGCAGTTCTGCGCCGATGGGAGTGGGAACGCTTGTGATGAGTCCGAAAGCGGATTCGCCCTTGGCCGGAGCGACGGCTGCGACGTAAACCAGTCCCGCGACCTTGGGGTCATTGCCTGCTTCAGTAATCACGGCGCCCCCGTAGGAGTGACCCACCAACAGGACAGGACCATCCTCAAGCGCGATAGCCCGCTGTGTCGCTGAGACGTCATCGGCAAGCGAGGTAAGCGGAATCTGAACGGAAACCACGTGCAATCCTTTGACTTCCAACATAGGGATAACCTTGGACCAGCTTGAGCCGTCTTCCCATGCGCCATGGACGAGGAGAACATTTTTTACTCCAACCTTGGCCGTCGCCTGAGCTGTCATGTTGGTGGCGGGAAAGAACGCAAGAAGGGCGGCGCACGGCGCCACGATGTTACGAATCACTTTTGAAATCTGCATTGTCATATCTCCTAAAACAAGGGTTGACCCATACAGATTTAGCTTCCTCAAGATCCGTACGAATCAAAGCGCGCGTGGACGACAGCAGTCTCTCCGCGGAAGTTCCAACAGTCGCTATCCTGTTTGATTTGAGCTTATGTTTGACACGGCGCCGAATCTAGGCAGAAACCGCCAGACACGGGACAATCCTGCGCAAAAAGACGCCGACGAGCAAAGGGTCTGCTTGCTCGAAGAGGCAAGCCCAACATTGGCTACAGCGATTGTCCCGACTACGATGGAGGCGAATCGTAGTCGAGTTACCTGCTTTTCTACTTCGTCATCCCTTGCTCCGCCGCCATATTCCCGGAGTGATTCCATACATGCGCCTGAAGGAGCGGTTGAATCCTGACTGATCGGTAAAGCCGCATCGAACGGCTATGTCTGAAAGCGGCAGACGCGTGTTCATCAGCAGCTCTCTCGCTTTGTCGATGCGACGTTCGATCAGCCATCGATAGGGAGGCTTGCCATAGCTCTGCCGGAAGGCCCTCGCGAAATGGCTGAGTGACAGGTTGCAGACCGCGGCCACCTGCTGAAGATCGACATTTCCGTCGAGATGCGTATCTAGAAACTCTGTTGCCTTCCTCATCTGCAGCGCGGTAAGTCCGCCCCGGACGGCCCTTGCCACGAGTGTGATGCCACCGTAGGTGCAGACGAAATGACAGTGCAGCGCATGCAACACATGGTCGACGAAGAATCTGGACGCGTGGTTCGGTTGATCCAACGTTGCGAGAAGGACATGCCCCAGATGATGCACAACAGGATCCGGACGCCCGAACGGCCAACTGAGCCGGTCGACTCGCGGCACTCGGTGAGACGCAGCGACCTCGTCAAGAGAAGCCTGGGTGACATGCAACACCAACGTATCGAACGGATTCGGAAGGAAGAGCCTCGGCCTTTCTTCGAAGCTGAGCACGCTGACTCCGCCTACGGGATAAAAGCCGTGAGATACCTTCCTGTTTCCAAGAAACTGTTCAATGGAGGGGATGTCCGCGAGTTGGAGCGCGACCATGTGGTCACGTTTAGCGCCTTCTCCCCGCGTGACCGTAGGGAGCCCTTCTTCGCTCCAAATGCGCCCGAAAGAAAAAGGAGCGAATTGGGACACGACGAGGTTCGCGGAGGGCATTTCGTCGACGTACATGCCCTTCGCGAATTGGCCCCAAAAAGCCGGAATTGTGGTGTTCATCTGCATTTGCTCTTGAAGTTCCTCTTTCCCCTGATTGTTATAGCCTCCTCATCCGTTCCGATCAGAGAACTTGCAGCGGATGCGCCAACGCTCCAGCAACTCATTCGCATGTCTATCGATGGAGAAGTGAGCCGGTCTGTTTAATCCGCAGCAGCATGCATGATGGCGAAGATCTTCGAGTCGAGTTCGCGCGCCACTCGCATCGCATCGTCATTCCCATATGGAGCAAGGTGCGAGGCCATGCTGTCGTAGGAAATGTGGATACCGTCGGCGCGTTCCACAATGATTATCGTAACGGGAGCATACGAGCCCGCGTCGGGAATATGCCTGACCATCTCTTTCATAATGAGCGGATTGCCGGCGACGATTCGGAGAACTCGCGGCTTGTCGGTGCCGTTCTCTTTACGAAGGATCTCGCCAAGGTCGAAGCGCGCGAACTCCATAATGCCGTTGGGCTGCGTGACTGGAGTAACGATCTGCTCCATCTCAGCCAGATCGCGCGCCTCGAACAGTTTCTTGCGAAACGTCGGCATATCCGGGTGGCCAAGTTGCGTATCGAGGCGAGCGACGACGGCATCGAAGGTGTCGCTTGAGATAACAGTAAATCGCTGGATTTGGATTTCTCGGATGTTCATTTGGCTACTTCCCTTTCTCTTGTGTCGGCCATTGCGGCATGCGTGTTTGGAACGCTACCTCTGGCTGTTTCGTCACGGTTGTGGAGCCGTCCTGACGAGATAGATCTCAGGACGGCTACTGCGATAGACGTTTCAACTAGCGAAGCCCGCCGAGGAAGGTGTTGACCTGCGAGACGAAGAGCTTCGAGTGCTGAAAGAGAGAGCCGTGTCCGGAGTCAGCATAGAGGCTGAGCTGAGCATTCGGAATGTGCTGGTAGAGCACGTACGAATTGATCGTGGGAGCGATCAGGTCGCTGTTGCCATTCACAACAAGAACAGGCTGCTTGATGGCTTCGAGCTGCGCATGATCAGCGGGAGTAAGGCCCCATGTGACATAGGCTTTCGCCTGCGCCTGGATGGCTTCCTGAGTGGCCGGCGGTTCCGGATCAACCGTGTGATTGTTGATTCGCTTCACGAAGTCCAGACCTGCCTGACGTCCTTCCTGCGTCTCGGTGAAGAACAGGAGCGCCTTCAGCGGCACTTTCAGTTCGGCGCTCTCCTTCGACTTCTCTCCGATCAAGCGGGGCAGATTATCGAAACCTTCCGCGCCCTTCGGACCCGTTCCCACAAGGATCGCTTTGCGGATGAGTTCTGGGCGGTCCGCCAGAACCTGCTGCACGACAGCGCCGCCCAGCGAGAAACCGAGAGCGTCGACGCTGGTCAACTGAAGCGCGTCGAGAAAGCCTTCTGCGTAGCGCGCCATGGTTGCTACCGAGTCAGGCGTTTGACCTTCCGAGGCACCGATGCCGGCATTCTCGAAGACGACCACGGCGCGGTCAATGGCCAGTTGCTCAATCAAGGCCTGGTCCCAATCGTCCATGGTGCCGGTGAAGTGCTGAAAGAGCACAAGCGCAGGAGCATTGGGCCGGTTTCCGATCGTCCGGTAAGCCAGCTTGACGCCATCCACGGTGACGTACTGGTTGGGGGTTGTGGTGTAGTTCAGCCCATCGGTATCTGCCGGCCTGAGGGCTCCGTTGCCTGTATTCATATCGACTCTCCTTAGCGCATCTTGTGCGACTGCATACGGTACTAGATGTCCGCTCAGTTCTTTAAGATACATTTTTTCCGACTGGTCGGAAGTATTTGTTGCGAGATTTATTTTTTTCAGATGTTGTGTGTCATGATCTGCTGAGAGGCGACAGGCTTGTTTTCTCTCGAGGAAAGTTCGTCGACTACTTAGCAGGCGCTTCGTGAGGAACTACACGCGCGCGCACTTCCGCGTCGAGGTATCGCGTCAAGTTTTCCTGCACGTCTGCGAGTGCACCTGAGCGCTTGTCGATCCGGGAGATTGCAGTCGCGCCCTCAAGCGTTGAGATGAGGAAGTTTGCCACGCTCCGCGGTCGAATTTCAGGACGGATCTCACCCCTGCTCTGCCCCTCGGAGATGATCTGCACCAGCGCCCCTTCCCATCCGCGGAAGGCCTTGCGGGCGCGAGCGCGCAGGGCGAGGTTGCCGTCATCCGCATCGACGGCTGTGTTCAGCAGAGGACAACCACCGGCAAAGCTCGGAGTCTTGACGTAGTTGCTGATATGCATTGCGAGTTTGTCTACTCTATTCGAGACCGAGTCGAGGTTAGCCATGCGTTTCTGCTCTGTGTCGGCCCAAGCGAAATCGAAGGCCTCGAGAGCCAATGCTTCCTTGCTCGCGAAGTGGCCATAGATGGATCCCTTCTCCAATCCCACTGCCTCGACGACATCCTGCATCGAGGCCCCCTCGTACCCTCGCTGATTGAAGATGGCTGCGGCTTTCGCGATTATATTCCGGCGCGTTCTCTCACCCTTTGTCAATTGCTTCGCTGCTCCCTTCATACGTCCTCTGCTTGGCGCGTGTGTGCATCGCATGCCGCCGGCCCATAGATGCACCCTTACCTCACTAGTTTAGATTTTCTCCGGCTGTTGAGCAGCTCCAATTTAACGACTGGTCTGAAATTAGCCAAGAGGGGGGCATGCGCTTGTAAAGTCGTCCTACATTGATAGCCAGTCTCCACCACATGTGGAGCTTGCCCGGTGCGGCCAGGAGAGGTGTCTGATGACCAAAAGCGATACCCCATATTTCCAATAACCGTACCCCAATTTATACCCCATACGCTCGGTTGCTAGAGAAGGGCCATTGGGCCTTCCTCATTTAGACAAAGGGGTGCAATCTGTTGATATGGCGATGTGAAAGTCTTCAGCTTCACAGGTCTTTTCAGTCACTAAGCGCGACTCGAATCCCTCTGATGTCGAGTTATCTCATTCATCATAGGGGTCTTATTCAGCTTGGTTGCCCCCCAGGGATTCGAACCCCGATCGAGCGAGTCAGAGTCGCTAGTCCTACC
>JBAVDD010000127.1:0-8794 GCA_049587035.1 Acidobacteriaceae bacterium
GCTGAGACCCGCGATCGCTAGTAGGATCAACAGAAAGACGACACCCCCACCGACTACCCGGACACTGCCCGAGGTACGCCCGAATGCTTGATCGATCGCCCACTCAAGAAGAAGCACGACACCGGCAGCGATGAGGACTGCGGGCCACCAGCGGCCGTACCATTCAAACGATTGCCCCCAGGAAAGTCTGCCCGTTTGGGCGAGCAGGAATACGATGCCCACCGCCAGAATGATCAACGGTCCGACGATCGATCCACGTCGCAGGCCGCGTCTCTGAGCCCGCAGTTGGTGACGAACCGCGCGCTGTTGCGCCTGCTGCGCTCTCGCCTGGGCACGCAGTATCTGACGTTGCGCTTTCATCGCGCGTCGATCGTATACAGGGGGATACTGTCCCGAAGGGGGTGGTGGCGGATAGGAACTCATCTCACTCTCCAACCTTCGGATGATCCGGATCGTTCCCGGGGACCTCGACGCTTGGATCCGCCCATGCCGCACGACCGGGAGCGTTTTCAGATGGCGGATTCACAACGCCGGGTGCAACCGGATACGCGTCGATGGGTGGAGCGTACACGGGGCTTGCCCCCGCCGTTCGTTCGAGCAGAAGCAACGCGCCGAAGGCGATGAGCAGCACAGAGGCTGTTAGGGCAATCGTGACCGGCACGTAGGCCGCATGCAGGCCGAGCATGACGGCGAGCACCAGCAGAATTACCGGCCAGCGAAGAATGCACACCGGGCGCACCCCCAACCGCAGTCGCCGTACGAAGAGCCACACAGCGAGTCCAGCGAAGAAGACAGGAGGCCACCATTGCCCGGTCAGCTTCCAGTCCGGCAACAGATTTGCAACGAGGATCAACACGCCAAGTCCGATGAGCCAGAACGCTGCGGTTGGGATGCGGCGCGCTGGAACCTCGGGAATCGAAGTGGAGGGTGCGAAGGTCCCGCCGTAGGGATAGTTTGCTCCCGTGTAGGTCTCCGCGTAAGAGGTGCTGGCCGTCCCGGTATCTCTCGTGGCCTGCGCACTAATCGGCGCCGTCACGGAAGCTGCTGTCGCACCTTGGGACGTAGCGTAGCCCCCGAAGGCTGTGGGCGGGACGTACCCAACCCAATCGGGAGCGGTTCCTACGGGTACTTGATTCGTGGGTGGATAGACAGGTTGAGGATTGGAACTAACCGGAGGAGGAGCGTTCGGTACCGGTGTTACCGCACCGGGGCGCACAGACCCCATGCCGCCCCATGTCTTTCCGAAGCCCATCCTTTCGCCAATATCATTGAAGCCAAAGGCATTCGGTAACGGCAGGCCATCTCGCCGCGCGGTAGCCGTATGGTAGGCCTCAAAGGCCATGTAGAACATCCATCCCGCAACGAACAGTCCAAAGATGCCATTCACATTTTCGGAGAGCGAGACCAGGACGACGAAGATAATCAGGTGCACAATTCCCTTGGCAAACTGGCCATTATACATGGCGCCGACGCCGGGAATAAAGCCCAGAATCGCTGCAAGGATCGGACTAGGCTCTCCTGGAACAGCGCTTTGCGTTGGCGCTGCGGCATAAGCGGGGACCGCCGCATAGCCTGAAGAAGCGGTGCTGCTGCCGACGCGGGCTGTCAGGCAAGGCTCGCAAAACACTCCCGTGCCCACCGCCCGGAGTGTCTCCTGTGTCAGCGGGCGTCCGCAATCCTGGCAAAAACCGACCCGCTGCGCGGAGCTCTGCGCCTCCTGCTGATCTGTCTTGCTTGAACGAGCTTGCGTTGCCTCTACTGGCTCCCAGCCATCCGGTTTGGTTGTGTCATCGTTCATTGTTGGCACATCCTCTCTTACCGGCGCCCGGCTGGGGACGCATCGTTCATCGCATCGTTATTGCTTAACTCACTCAGCCGCGACTCCACCTGATACACCGCACGATTGTTCTGGAACATCCGGGTAGCGGAAGCATCCATGTCAGCGACCGTCCGTTTCAGCGCTGACGGAGTAAAATTCGACGCCCGCAGATCGCGCAACCGCACACCAGTGAGGTTCAAGGTCAGAGCGATGGAGAAAAACGCCATGGCAGCGGTCATCGCGAACCGCGGCTGAAAGATGGATGTTGTGCTACCCACAGGGAATGCACCGCTCCAAAACTTGCGAACAGTCGCCCACGCCGAATTCGAGCCGCGGGGCGATTGAACTAGCGGACGAACCTCAGGCTCCCATACGGGCGCGACAGAGATGGGAGCTGCAACCGGGGCAGTCTCCGCCTGGGAAGTTCCTGTTGTCTCGGCCAGAATCTTTGCCAGCAATCCAACCGGCGGCTCGGGCGCTTGACTCTTCAACATGCTGAGCCATGCTGCGCCACGCCTGGCCTCAGCCAGCTCGCGCGCACACTCCATGCAGCCTGCAACATGCTTATCAAACGCAATCTGCTCGGTCTCGCTCAGCATGCCATCGACAGCTTCCGGGAGCATCGCCTCACAGACGGCACAGGCTGCTGAGCGCTCCTCAAATCCTTCGAATTGGCTCATGTTTGCCACTCACATCACCTGCCCTTCTATACACTTCAAAAGTCTTGCCAGTTCACTGCGCCCGCGGCTGATTCGGCTCTTCACCGTACCTTGGGGAACTCCTAATATCTCGGCGATCTCTTTGTAATCCATATCTTCCAGATCACGCAAAATTACCGCCTCCCGAAGGTCGGGAGATACCTGTTTCAGAGCCTCCTGAATCTGCGTCCGCAGCTCCAGTCCCGCAACGTGTTGCTCCTGGCTCTTTCCACCATCTGCCAGCCGTTCTGCCTTGGTCGGCCCGTCTTCCTCCCCGTCGTAGCTATCGTCCAGCGAGTCGCTCGAGCGTTCCAGGCGCGATCGCCTGTAATTATCTACCAGCAGGTTCCGAGTCAACGTTGTCAACCAGGTGGTGAAGCTACCCTTCTCGGGGTCAAAATTGGCCAGGTTGCGATACATCTTCAGAAACGCCTCCTGGGCCAAATCCTCTGCATCGCTCTGCGACCCAGTGAAGCGGTAACAGATCCCATAGATTCTACGATGCTGCGAACGGGCCAGCTGCTCCCAGGCCTGCGCGTCTCCGGCCAGGCATCGGCCCGCCAGATCTGCGAGCGCCTTTTGCTCGGCAAGAACGGCAATCCGGGCCGCCTGAACCTGAGGCTGCGACTTTGGCTCTTCAGGCGACATGTGCGCCTCTACGAGGCGAATCTCCTTGGAAAGCGGTTTGGAAAGCGCTTGCGTTGAGCCCTGCGTCTTGTCCCGGGTCAGTAGAGGTACACGGCGACGTAACGTCGAGACCGGGACAGGCGCCTTCGCACACCGTCCAAACATTGCCGGAATGGTCGCAGTCGCCATAGAGCCTCATACGCAAAAACCGGCGGCGCGGTTCCTTGGGAAACCCGCGATGCCTGTCGGGGGCCTCGAGCCCATCCTATCTGGCTTTTTGCGCGAATTGGAAGCATTTTGACGGATCTAGGGTTGGATGACCCCGCACGCAATCCGATTCCCAGAATCGCCGCTCGGATCGGTCTTCTGATCATCTTGCCTCACATGCACCACGATCGAGGTTCCACCGTGGAGAAACAGGGAATCAGGGGCCTTGGGATCCAGTGAAATCTCCTTCAGAACAAAGGCCGCCTCGCCGGTATGGTCTTCACCAATCGAGATTCCTGCCGGAAAATCGCCATTGTGATGCCCCATGGGGTTGAGGAATCCATGCTCTTTACCGCTCGGGTTAAAGTGGCGACCGGCCCCCTCGAAGTCTGGCCGGTCACAGACGGGGTTTTCGTGGATATGCACCGCATGCACCCCAAACCGCAGATTCTTCAGCTCCAACTTCACTTTGACACCCTTCTTTACCGTCTTGAAGATTGCGTATCCGGCGTCCTGGCCGTAGGAGTTCACCAGCCGCACCTTGATCTCCTTGGGAGCAGCCTGGCCGACTGCAATCATCGACGTCACCGCCAGCCCCAAACTCCCCGCCCATACCCATCTCAAACGCATCCGAATCCTCCCTACAACACGCCCTAATTATCCACCGCACGCCCCGCGTTAACATAGCCGAGTATGCCTCCCCAAACCACCCCCGGCGTTCTCGAAGTCATCACCGGCCCGATGTTTTCGGGCAAGAGCGAGGAGCTGATCCGCCGCCTCAAACGCGCCCGGATTGCCCGCCAGCGAGTCGCGTGCTTCAAGCCAGACATCGATCTGCGCTACCATCGCACATCCATCGCCAGCCATAGTTCACAGACGCACGAGGCCGTTACCGTGGCGAATGTCGAAGACCTGCGCGAGACCCTTTATCCCAAGCTGAACCTTATCGATGTGATCGGCATCGATGAGGTTCAGTTTCTCGACACCAGCATCATTCCCTTGGCCCTCGAGCTCGTCGCTCTCGGCAAGCGCGTCCTCATGGCCGGCCTCGATACCACCTTCGCCAACGAACCCTTCGGCCCGGTCCCAAACCTCATGGCAATCGCCGACACTGTCACCAAACTCTCCGCAGTTTGCATGGTTTGCGGGGCTGCAGCCATCCACACGCAGCGCCTCGGCCAAAGCCAGGAGCTCGTGGTCGTCGGTGCCGCCGGGCTTTACGAAGCCCGTTGCCGAGCGCACTTTCGCCCTTATTTGGACGAACATGCTTCGGAGCAACTGGAGCTGACCGCGGTCCTTGCAACACCCAATCAGACTTAGATTTTGGCCATCAGGAGCGCCCCGCCTAATGCCGCCACCAGAGCGATGGGCATGGCAAGCATCCCAAGCTTGAGAAACTGCCAGAAGCTAACCTCAACCTTCTCCTTCCGCAAAGCCAGCAGCCACAGGATGGTGGCCAATGAGCCGGTAACGGAGAGGTTAGGTCCTAAATCGACGCCGATCATGACTGCGTTCGCGACCAGTCCCTGAACATGCGCGGCCCGAAGGGTACCGCCCGCGATCAAACCCAGCGGCAGGTTGTTGACTAAATTGTTTGCGACCCCGACCACGAGTCCCACAATCATCGCATCGGCCACAGGTGCCAGTTGTTGCACCGCCGCGAGCCATGCCCGGGTTGCGTTCAACGCTCCCTGACTCTCCACTGCATTGACCAGCACAAACAGACCGGCCACCAGAAGAATCGTCTTCCAGCTGATCTCGCGAAGGAGTTTCATTGGATTGCTTTTCGCCAGAACTGAGACACCCACAGCGATCGCCAGCGCGGCGACGCAGGTCGGCAACCCCAGGTCCCACTTCATCGCTGAGGCGGCCAGAAGGACGCAAACGACCAGCCCCAGTCCCCACAGGACAGCCTTTCCCATCCCGCTAAGCTCCACTGGCTCAACCTCATGCGAGATGCGAGTGCAAAGCTCCTTACGGAAGAAGAGCCGCATCACCACGTACGTAGCGCCGATCGAGAGCATTGAGGGCAGACCAAACGAGCTTAGCCACGCAGCCAGTGGAGGCACTCCGGTATGGAAGACGACCAGATTGGCTGGGTTTGAGATGGGAAGAACGAAGCTTGCCGCATTCGCAACCAGCGCGCAGATAAACAGATAAGGCAGCGGAGAGATTCGTGCTTTGCGAACCACCACCAGAATCGCCGGCGTTAGGACAACTGCCGTCGCATCATTAGACATGAAGATCGTTACAATCGTGCCGACGGCATATACCAGGAAAAACAAGCGGTTACAGGAGCCTTTCGCACCGGTAACAGCAATGGAGGAGACCCAGTCGAATACGCCGTGCTCTCGGGCCAGCTCAGCTAATAGCATCATTCCGATCAGAAACAGGTAGACGTCGGAACCCTGGGCAATTGCTGTACCTGCAAGTTTCAAAGGGATTAAGTGGAGTGTTATCAGTAGAAGCGCGCCACCGGAGATCCACCACACCTCAGAAATATCGTGCGGGCGCAAGAGCATCAGCAAGATGCTGACAGCGACGATTGCAGGCAGGAGGATGTGTGCTAGAGCGCTCGGCATCAGGTTGCGATGACCAGGTCTGCGGAAGAATGGGTGACCATGGGAACTAAGATGCGTGGGTTGAGAGGTGCTCGCTATTCGGCTATTTGCAGGGGTTGCCAGAGTTCCAGGCGGTTGCCGTCGCAGTCCTTGATCCAGGCGAATCGGCCGTAGGCATAGTCCTCGCGCTTGGGGTCGATCCATACTCCGGATGCGCTAAGTGTTGCAAGTAAAGCGTCTAGATCGTCTACGCGGTAGTTGATCATGGCACCTTGCTGGCCTTCTCCGAAGTAGCTGGTATCGGCTGGGAAGGTTGACCAGGCGGTCATGCCGCTGCCGGTGGGGATCTCGTCGGACCATTGGAAGGCGGTGCCGTTGAAGTCTGCGAGGGTGATGCCCAGGTTTTCCGAGTACCACTTGGCTAGCGCTTTGGGGTCGCTGGAGCGGAGGAAGACGCCGCCGATGCCTGTAACTCTTGCCATTGCAACACCTCTAGGCTTGCTGGAGCGATTGTACTAGCTGGGTGACCGATCCGCTATCGATGGTTTGGGTGGCTAAGGTGATGCCGGCGCGGATGTCGTTGGCCAGGCCGCTTACGACTAGGACGGCGGCGGCGTTGAGGAGGACTACGTCGCGTGGGGCTCCCGGTTTTCCGGAAAATATAGTCTTTAGAATCAGCGCGTTGTCGGAAGCGTTGCCGCCTGCGAGGGCGGTTAGTGGGGCGCGTTTCAGGCCGAATTCTTCGGGGGTGATGGTGTATTGGGTTACTTTGCCGTTGCGGACTTCGGCGATTTCGGTGGGGCCGCTAAGGGCTATTTCGTCGAGGTTTCCGTCGCCGTGGACTACCATGGCGTGGTGGATGTCCAGAAGAATCATTGCATTAGCTACCAGAGGAACGAGGCGGGACTGATAGACGCCCATGACCTGGCGGCGAGCTCCGGCGGGGTTCAGTAAAGGGCCTAGAATGTGCAGGATGGAGCGCACGCCCAGGGCTTTCCTGACGGGCATGACGGCTTTTAGCTGGGGGTGATGCGAGGGGGCTATGAGGAAGGCGAAGTGGTGGGTGCGGAGGGCGTCGGCGGCTTCTAAGGTATTGAATTGGATGGGGATACCGAGGGCTTCGAGGACGTCGGCGGAGCCGCAGAGGGAGGTTACGGCGCGGTTTCCGTGCTTGGCTACGTGGGCTCCGGCGGCTGCGGCTACCAGGGCGGCGGCGGTGGAGATGTTGAAGCTGCCGCTGGCGTCGCCTCCGGTGCCGCAGGTGTCGACTAGCTCCTCCTGTTCTAAGTTGCTGATAGGTAGCATGTTAGCGGCGTTGCGGAGGGTGAGGGCGAAGCCTGCGATCTCTTCGGCAGTCTCGCCGCGGCCGGCTAAGGCGCCTAAAAGACCGGCTAATTCTATGTCGGTGGCGTGGCCTTCGAGGATGTTTTGCATGAGGGCGGAGGCGTCGTTTTGCGTCAGGGTTTCGCGCTGTTCGAGGATGCGTCGGAGATGGTTCTGGATGGGCATTGGCCCTCTGAGGGTATCAAATGTGTGAGTTTGAGTGCGCTTTGAACCCGGTTATGTGCTGCGCGATGGCCCCTTGAGGTGTAATTTCGGCGTTTGGTTTTGAGGGTCAGAAGATCGCACGAAAAAACCGATTATCGTTGCCCTTATTTGCTAGGGACGAACGGGAATCATTACGATCAAAACCGATGGCGGGATGGTTTACCCCTCCTGCCCTAAACCTGAGATGCTGGAGCCGGAATGAAGATCCACGAGTACCAAGGGAAAGAGATTCTGCGGAAGTATGGGGTGGCGGTTCCGAACGGGGAGATGGCGACGACGCTGGAGGAGGCGGATACGGCGGCCAAGCAACTGTTCTCGGCGGGAAACGCTGTGGTGGTGGTGAAGGCGCAGATCCATGCTGGCGGACGTGGCAAGGGCGGCGGGGTGAAGCTGGCCAAGTCGATGGCGGAGGCGGTTGCCGCTTCGAAGGCGATTCTGGGGATGCAGTTGGTGACGCACCAGACGGGGCCGCAGGGGCAGAAGGTGCAACGGTTGTTGGTGGAGGCCGGGTCGGCGATTGAGCGCGAGCTTTACCTGGGGTTGGTGCTGGATCGGGCGAGCTCGCAGGTGGTGTTCATGGCGTCGCAGGCGGGCGGGATGGAGATTGAAGAGGTGGCGCAGGAGACTCCGGAGAAGATTTTCAAGGAGTACGTTGATCCGGCGATCGGGTTGCAGCCGTACCAGGCGAGGGCGCTGGCTTTTAAGCTGGGGCTGGCGGCGGCACAGATCGGCGAAGCGGCGAAGTTCATGATGGGGATGTACAAGGCGTTTATGGATACCGACTCGACGCTGATGGAGATTAATCCGTTCATCACGACGAAGGACGGCAAGCTGCTGGCGTTGGATTGCAAGATGAACTTCGATGACAACGCGATGTTCCGGCACAAGGATTTGAAGGAGCTGCGCGACATCAGCGAAGAAGATCCGCTGGAGGTTGAGGCGAGCAAGTATGCGCTGAACTACATCAAGCTGGATGGGTCGATTGCCTGCATGGTGAATGGCGCTGGCCTTGCTATGGCTACGATGGACATTATTAAATATGCGGGTGGGGCTCCGGCTAACTTTCTGGATGTGGGTGGTGGGGCGAACCAGGAGCAGATTGAGAATGCGTTTGGGATTTTGCTTTCGGATAAAAACGTTCGCGCCATCTTCATTAATATTTTTGGTGGGATTTTGCGGGTGGATGTTTTGGCTGCCGCGGTTGTTGCGGCTGCGAAGAAATTGGATGTTAAGTTGCCGATTATTTTGCGGCTTGAGGGGACGAATGTTGAAGAGGGTCGCAAGATTATTGCTGACTCGGGTTTGAAGGTTCAGATTGGCGCGACGATGGAAGA
>JBAVDD010000128.1:0-4624 GCA_049587035.1 Acidobacteriaceae bacterium
ACATGGAACATGCCAAAGGTTCCAGGGGAGTTGCCCATCCGGGGTCGGTTTTAAGAGGCAAATAGTGGAAATAGTAAACTCCATTTCCTCCAGAGGTAAGGAATGAGCCGATGTAATCTGCGAGCCAAAGACCGGCAAAGTTATCGATACAGGCTTCGCTGGTTCCAGAAGATAAATTGGACTCGGTGATGAAGACAGGGATGTTCCGAGGCAGGCCATCGTTCTTCCAAACATCCACGATCCGAGGGACATGGATCTAGCCTCTCTCCGAGATCCAGATAATTCTCTAGGGAAAGACAAAGGCCCAATTTGGTGGCCAAATCAGGCTTATTAAAATCTTATAAATTATTGATTCTAAATCGCTTGACTTGCTGGCGGTAGGTGCAGTCTGGCTCAAACCCATCTCTCGTTTTATTTCCCTGCTTGCAGGGAATTTAACAGCGAATCTGCCTTTTTGCGACCGTCTCTCGCCCGTTGAATCGAGCTTGAACCGCAGAATCCTCTGCGCTTATGACGCTAAGAGGCTCTAAAAGCATCGCATTTCTAACAGGGAATTGATTCTCCTGATCGGGGAAATTGCTTTCACTGATTAGGGCTAGGCAGCGAATTGTATGAGACCGTTTTAGATCGGCTTATCGAGAAAGCGGCTCGGAGCCCCATGGCTCATAGAGGCCGATTTACGGTGTGTTTGGGGGGTGGCATTGGCTTCTGATCTGGAACCCAGTCAGGTCGGTGAAATCAGGAAGCGCATCAGGTTGCGAAAAATCAAATTTTTTCTCATTTACCTGTCGCTAAAACGGCCTTGCCAAATCGAGCTCCTTGTACTGAGTCTCTATGATTGTAACTGGTACAAATCGAGCCGGACAGAACGGTGTGATGTCAGTCTCTCGGGCAAACTGCACCCGGACTGCCGCTAATCCCTTCGGCATCTTACCTGGCATCCTTGACGCAACGAAACCCTATCGTCCCTGAACGATCTTCGCTGGGCGCCATCAGCAGAAACTTACCGTGCTCATCATTTCGGTATGCCTGAGGAAAGTACCAAATGGACCCTGCCGGCTGATAGTAACTGCCTCCACGCAAAATCCCGGCGCGTGTATGGTCGTCCTGATACTCGTCCGTCCACTGCCACACGTTGCCCGTCATATCCTTGATCCCAAACGGGCTGTCACCTCTCGGATGCATTCCGACCGCATCCGGAGACGTTAGAGTGCGCGTCTTCACCGGCACAGGGACCGCACTTGCGTCCCAGACATCTCCCCACGGATACAACCGGCCATCCTGGCCCTGCGCTGCATACTGCCACTCCCATTCATGTGGAAGTCGCTTCCCTGCCCACTTCGCATAAGCCCGGGCGTCTTCCAAGGACACCCATGTAACGGGCTTGTTCTCCCAACCTTCGGGATAGCTCCTGTTCTTCCAGTCGCGGAGGAAATTCTGCGAATCAGCCGGCCGATAGTGTGCCGCATCTACAAACTGTTTGAACTGGGCATTCGTAACCAGCGTCGTGTCCATCCAGAAGGAGGCGATCTTGACAATGTGATCGTGGTAGCGGCGAGGCGACGTCTCCCAGGGATACTGCACATCGACACCGACGCCATCCCGGCCCTCAATCTCGATGCCGTTTACCACAAAGCGAAACTCCGCCGCAGGAATCTTCGTCATGCCCACCGGTGTCTCCGACCCGGCCACTGCCGGCGCAATCGGTACCAGCGTCTGCGGCATAAACTTCCACTCCGCGCTGAAGCTCTCCAAAGGCTGCTTCGTCATCACGTGCATCTTGGCCAGCAAAGCCTGTTGCTCGGCAGTCGGTTTGCCTGCCACCTGCAAAATAGCTCCAAACCCGTGCGGCTCAACGGCGAAGGAGAGCACAGCATCCCTGCCATCCATGCGAGGCGTCAACTGCTCGCCGTGGTAAACGTCATAGAACGTCGATCCAGCGGGTGGATTTTTGACCCACAATAGCTCGCCCTGCATCATGTAGTCGCTTCGGTTCACCAGCGTCCACGCAGCATCCTTTTCCAGCGGCCAGTAGCTCGCGAACAGGCCTCGTGACGCTGTTCTGTAGTAAGGCTCCCAACCCGGGCTCACCAGGAACTTCGCCAGACCACGTTCCATCGTGGCCATGCGCCGAATCGCTTCGCCGTCACGCGGCGTGATGCCGTTCCATATACCCCAGACATTCTCCCAACTTTCAAACCCAACCCCGTTGAAGAATGCGGCCTGCAGGTATTCAATCTTGCTGTGGCTCCAGCGCGCGCTCACGTTCACCATCGAGCGTGTCTCAAGCCACTTGCTCCGGCTCACATCCGGCGCGTAGGGATACTGCCAATACCCCCACGACATCGTGTTGTAGGCCAGCATCTCGTCATGCCCCGGAAAGGCCTCGGGCTCCATCGCCAGGGGATGGTCGATCTTTAGCGCTGCATCAGAAAACGCCTTTGGCAGCCCGTTCATCGTGTCGCCATTGATACCGTCGGCGCCAATCGCCTTCATCATCTCGGCGGTCGCAACCCAGTTCGGCTTGCCCTCGTTCCGCGTTCCCTGATCCCACACCATCACTGGGAAAAAGACCCTCACGCCGCGACGGTGGAAGTCGCTCACCATCTGCTTCACCGCAGGCAGGCCGCCTGGCATGCTACGAATCAGGTCATACTGGTTGCGATCGTCGATGCCGATGTTCGTGTAGGTATGCCATATCAATACCGCATCGATCCCGCCATACCTCGTTTCTGTGTCATCCACATAACGATCCACCGTGTACTTGCGGGCAACTGGATCATAGAAGTAGCGGTCTTCCATCATCATTTGCGGCTGGATAAAGCTCGATTGCGTCCACTTGAGCGCCGGCAGATCGTACATCTCATCGCTATAGCCCATGCGGATACGCTGGTTGGTGCGCCAGCCCCGCATCTCGGTCAGCCATTCCTTCATCTCCTGCGGCGAGCAGCTCCGCAATCCTGTCGTCAGAAGCTTCGGCACGTCATTGCATTCGGGTGCGGAGAGACCTTCGACCCCTAGTTTGAGATGCGGATAGTCAATCTGCGCCTGCAGCGATGCGGCTCCCAAACACAAGACACCCGCAATAACTCCTTTGATTCCTGCCTTGACACCAGTCGATATGCTCATTGACAACTCCTATTACAGCTTCGGATGAAATGCGGCACTGACTTCTTCTTTGGTAGTCATTGAAGGCCGCGCCCCGGCTCGCGTGACCGAAATTGACGCCGCCGTCGTGGCATAGCGGGCGCTCTCCGCCGGGTCATACCCCAACATCAGTCCGACCGCAAAGGCTGCGTTGAACGCGTCCCCGGCAGCCGTTGTATCGACCGCATGTGGAGTGTGATTGGGACCAATAGCTGCAATGCGGTAAGGGCGGTGTTGCGGGATATCCACAAGTGGTGAAGGAACATTCTGCCGCACGAAGCGTATTCGCTGCATACGTTTCACTAGTACTCTTTTATTCACAAGAACTCACGCTTGAGAAGCACAATTTTTCCTGGAGCGAAGTGCTTCGATAGCACGAATGGATCTCGGCTTCGATTGACATGTCTCGACAGGAATGTGATGATGGATCCTTCAATTATTGATCGCTTAGTCAAAGATTGCTCTAATCATTGACTGAGTTGAGCTCAAAAGCTACGTATCTCCGACAGCCACGTGTAGCGGGTTCCGGGTTGATCGGCTAACTTCAACATTCACTTAGTACGGCAGCTTTCACAGTGAGCGATTCCAGTCGCCATCCACGCTCGTCGAGATGTTCGGATTCGATTGTTTGGAGGATGCTTTGATTCGACGCATTTGTACCATCGCACTTGTGTTGTCAGGCCTGTGCTCCATCAAATCTGTTGCCCAGATGGCAACAACGTCGCTCCGAGGGGTTGTGACGGACTCCAGTGGAGCGCTGGTACCGAATGCGACGATTACATTGTCGGATAAGTCTAATGGGAATACCTACCATGCGTTGTCGAATGCGTCCGGTTATTACGTATTTCCTGTGATTACGCCAGCGACCTATAACGTTGAGATCTCTTCGACGGGTTTTGCGATGCAGAGCCGCACAGCGGAGCTGCTGGTCAACCAGCCGGCTACCATCAACTTTGCACTGAGCGTGAAGTCAAGCAATGTGACGGTGAATGTGAGTGCGGCCACGGAGGACCTCAACCTTACGGACGCGACGGAAGGAAATGCTGTCGGCAATCAGACGATCGAGGCGTTGCCAATGGATGCGCGCAACCCGATCTCCCTGCTTACGCTACAGCCCGGTGTACTTTACCTGGGACCTGGGAATAGCGACAGCCGCACGGGATCTGTTGCGGGCGGACGGTCGGATCAGGGCAACATTACGCTTGACGGCCTAGACGACAATGACCAGCTCCAGGGCACAGCCTTCACCGGTGTTTTGCGCTCCACCATTGACTCCACTGAGGAGTTTCGCGTGATTACGTCGAATGGCACTGCCGAGGCGGGGCGCTCGTCCGGCGCGCAGGTGAACCTCGTGACCAAGAGCGGCACCAATCATTACCACGGCTCGCTGTATGAGTACTATCGGCCGACGAACACGGTATCCAACGACTTCTTCAATAAGAACAGCCAGATTCTTTCCGGTCTCCCGAATATTCCG
>JBAVDD010000129.1:0-6461 GCA_049587035.1 Acidobacteriaceae bacterium
CATCTACCAACTCCGCACCGCCGCCCACACCCACACCTTCGACAAGCTAGGCATCCCGCAAGCCAAGGTCGACGCCCGCGACCCCATGGTCTGGTTCCACATCTACCGCGGCCCCAAATGCGCCTCAGAAAAATACACCGACGGCAAACTCCCCTGCGGCGGCTCCTACCACGCCACCGGCGACTACACCTTCGGCGGCGGCCCCAACCACCAGTGGGACGACGGCGTCCTACTCCACCACACCCCAACCGGCGACGACCAGGACACCAAACTCTGGAACCCCAACGCCCCCTACACCGCGTCGCCGACGACTTCCTCCGCTACCTCCACCTCAAAATAAGAAAGAGCCCAAGTTAATGTCCAATATCTTCAGCGCCAAGTACGTCCCACTCACCGCCAACGCAATCTTCACCACGACCGATGTTGCCGGGCGTACCATCGAGCACAGCTTCGGCCTCATCATGACCCTTGGCGAAAACGTCGGGGTCACCTCCACCAGCCTCGCTCAACTCATTGAAGCCTCCCTCGCCAAAGCCACCGAGCTCGGTGCCAACGCCATCATCGGCGCCCGCTTCGAATCCGCCTTGGGCTCCATGTCCCTCTACGGCACCGCCGTCCGCCTAAGCCAATAGCACCCGTACCCGAGCCAGTTGCTGCAACCGTTCAAACCCTAACCTCAACCCAGCTAGAAGCTAGTAGCTAGAAGCTAGAAGCCAACATGCTCCATACATTCGTTGCATTAGTCCAGGACAAACCCGGCGTCCTAACCCGCGTAGCCAGCCTCTTCCGCCGCCTCAACATCAACATCGTCTCGCTGACGGTAGGTGAATCCGAGCGCGCCGACACCTCCCGCATGACCATCGTCGCCGACGCCCCCGAGAACGCGGCTCACAGAATAAAAGCCTCGCTCTACAAGCTCGAAACCACCATCGACGTCGACGAAGTCAACCGCACCGAAGCCGTAGTCCGCGAGCTCTGCCTCATCAAGGTAGCGGCCGGCCCCAACCAACCCCACGGCCTCCACTCGCGCTCGCAGATCTTTGAATTGGCCCAGGTCTTCCGCGCCCGCGTAGTCGACCTTGCCCCCGAATCCATCATGCTAGAGATGACCGGCAGCGCCAGCAAGATCGAAGGCCTCCTGCAAGTCCTCCGCGAGAGCAGTTACGAAATCCTGGAAGTCTCCCGCACCGGCCGCATGGCCATGCGCCGCGGCCACCACACCACCCGAGTCCTAAAAGCCCTCGGCACCAACGCCAAACTAAACCCCTCCGACTTCCCAACCCAGGACCCCGACGCTCTCCCCGAGGACAACATCCTCCCAACCGAGTTCGACGACTAACGCAGACATCCACCACACCAACTAGCTAAACTATTAACAACCCGAAGGAAAGAAGAACCCCCATGGCAAAGACCTACCACGACGCAGACGCAGACCTCTCCCTCATCCAGGCGAAAAAAGTCGCCATCATCGGCTACGGCTCGCAAGGCCACGCCCACGCGCTCAACCTCAAGGACTCCGGTGTTGAAGTCCGCGTAGGCCTCCGCCCCAACTCACCCAACGCCAAGAAGGCAGCCCTCGCCGGCCTCCACGTCGGCACCGTAGCCGAAGTCTCCGCCTGGGCCGACGTCATCATGAACCTCACGCCCGACCAGACCGCTGCCAAGGTCTACCACGAAGAGATCGCGCCCAACATGAAGCCCAACGTCACGCTCATGTTCGCGCACGGCTTCAACATCCGCTTCCGCACCATCACCCCGCCCGCCACGGTCGACGTCTCGCTCGTAGCACCCAAGGCCCCCGGCCACCGCGTCCGCGAAGTCTTCACCGAAGGCGGCGGCGTCCCCGCACTGGTAGCCGTCGAGCAGGACGCAAGCGGCAACGCTCTCGCTCTGGCTCTCTCCTACGCAAAAGGCATAGGCAGCACCCGCGCCGGCGTCCTCCAAACCACCTTCACCGAAGAGACCGAAACCGACCTCTTCGGCGAGCAGGCCGTCCTCTGCGGCGGCACCGCAGCCCTCGTCAAGTGCGGCTTCGAAGTCCTCACCGAAGCCGGCTACCAACCCGAGCTAGCCTACTTCGAAGTCCTCCACGAGCTCAAACTAATCGTCGACCTCATGTACCGCGGCGGCCTCGAGTACATGCGCCACTCCATCTCCGACACCGCCGAGTGGGGCGACTACATCGCCGGCCCCCGCGTAGTCACCGCCGAAACCAAAAAAGCCATGCAAGGCCTCTTAGCCGACATCCAATCCGGAGCCTTCGCCAAGCGCTTCATCGACGACCAGAACAGCGGCCGCAAAGAGTTCGAAGCCTTCCGCAAGCAGGACCGCAACCACCCCATCGAAAAGGTAGGCGCGGAACTCCGCAAGGGCATGCCGTTCCTCAACCCCGTCAAGGTAGAGAACGGCGCCGTAGTCAAAGCCTAACCAACCACACTCACCCGATACCCCATGCGCACAGCGCATGGGGTATCGTTTTGTCTGACGCCACGTTGACCCTTCCACCACGCGCGCGTCACACCCTATATCTCGCCTCATCAGGAAACCACATGCGCCTCTCCCGCCAGCTCTCTTCGTTCCTCGTCCTCAGTCTTTGTTTTGCCGCAGCCGCCGCCTGCGCGCAATCGCCTTGGCCAGCGGGTGTAAGCCTGGGAGACTCCCGCGACAACGTGCGCATCGCTCTCGACAGGGACAACCTTCCCGCCGGATCCACCCCCGACGGCTCCCTCCAGACCAACAGCGACTACCCGGTTAGTTTGCCTGGCCTTCGCTATCCCATCCCCATGATGTTAACCTTCGCGTTCGATACCAACTCTCGGCTCGCCGAGATGACTTTATCCCTCGACCTCCCCGCCATGCGTCGCGACTGGGCCGCCGTCGGCTCCGACGAAGCCCTCTACAACTTCGCCGCCGACAAGCTCGCCTTCGCTCTCGCCGCCAACCACGGCGCACCAATCTTCAGCTCCCCCTCCTGCAACAGCGCAACCGACGCTCCCTGCACCATCCAATGGCGCGAAATCAATAGGCTGACCATCCAACTAGAGCGCATCCCCAACGGACATCACCTCCGCATTCACTACCTGCCCCCTGGCGGCATCCTCTAGCCGCGCGCTGCCCAACCGATCTTCGCCACCTGCCGCAACCCCGCGCATCCCATACGTGTCGCCTACAGGAGCACCAACATGCCGCAAGCCCTCCGCCTCAACGCCTTCGGTCCCCTCGACAGCTCAGCCAACCCAGCCAACCTCGCCCTCGAACCCCTAACCCTCCCCACCACACTCAACCCCAACGAAGTCCGTGTAGAACTCCACGCCGCCAGCCTCAACTACCGCGACCTCATGACCGTCCTCGGCACCTACAACCCGAAGTTGGCCCTCCCCCGCATCCCCGGCTCCGACGCCGCCGGCATAGTCACCGCCATCGGCTCCGCAGTCACGCTCTTCAAACCAGGCGACCACGTAACCAGCCTCTTCTTCCAGGACTGGCTCTCAGGCCCCATCCAACCCACCACCGCCAAGTCCGCCCTCGGCGGCTCCATCGACGGCGTCTTCTCCACCGACCACATCTTCCCCGAGACCGGCCTCATCCACGCCCCCGCCGGCTACACCCACGCCGAAGCCGCAACCCTCCCCTGCTCCGCCCTCACCGCGTGGAACGCCCTCGTCGAGCGCGGCCAGCTACACTCCGGCCAAACCGTCCTCATCCTGGGCACCGGCGGCGTCAGCCTCTTCGCTCTCCAGATCGCCAAGGCCCACGGCGCACGCGTCATCGTAACCAGCTCCTCCGACGAAAAACTATCCCGCGCCCGCCAGCTAGGCGCCGACGAAACCATCAACTACCGCACCACCCCAGAATGGGATCGCGAGGTCCTCAAGCTCACCCAAAACCGCGGCGTAGACCACATCGTAGAAGTAGGCGGAGCCGGCACCCTCCCTCTCTCCTTCAAAGCCATCACCCCCGGCGGCAACATCTACGTCATCGGCGTCCTCGCCGGCAAAGGAGCCACCATCGACCCCACGCCAATCCTCGCCAAGGCCCTCCACGTCGAAGGCGTCTACGTAGGCAGCCGCGCCATGTACGCGCGCATGATCTCCGCCATCGAAGCCAACCAGATCCACCCCGTAATCGACCGCACCTTCTCTTTGTCGGAAGCCCGCGAAGCCCTCACCTACATGCAAAATGGCAGCCACTTCGGCAAGATAGTCCTCTCCCTCCGCGACTAGTCCTCCGTAGGCAGCTCAATACGTTCGACCACAAACACATCCGTCTTCGCTCTGGTCGCTTTCAACTTCAATCCAAGCTGTTCCCTGATCGCCGTAAACAGGTCAGGAGGAGCCGACACCCCAGCCTGCAAATCACCGCCAGCTTCACGGTCAGCTGCACTATCAGGAGTCCATCGCAGCACCAGATCGTAATGCCCCTCGATCCCCGTCTCATCCACCGCCGGCCGATCCAGCACAAACCGCTGCAAGAACTTCGCGAGGTCCGCCATCGTAGCGTTATCGGCCTCCAGCTCACCGCGCGCGTCATATCCAACCGCAGGTATTCCAGCGGCATTCCCTGAACTCTTCTTAAGCGTTGGCTCATTCGACGCCTTCACCAGCGCATACACGGAAAGCATCTTCTGTTCCGAGCGCATCCTCACCTGAAAGCGCTCCATCAGCAGTCCCCGCATCATTGCTTTGAACTGATCCGAAGTCGGCCGCTTCTCCGTCTCAGGATCAGCAACCACATCAAACTTCGTCGTCCGTATCCACGCCGGCCCTCCCACCACCTGGTCCGGGTGTACGTCGTACGCGTACTTGAACAGATCGACGAACGTCGTGCCCTGCGTAACGAAGCGAAAGCCCCGAATCTGTGTCAGCGTCTCTGCATCCGGCGCGCTCGGCTTGATCGTTGCAACAGCAAACGTCTGCGGCGCACTGGAGAGTTCCTGCGCCGACACACCCCCCCATGCGAACACGCAACACAAGAGCAGAATTGCCTTACGCATCTCCAACCTCGACCGCAGCATAGCATGCCCTGCCCACCACTCGTCGGCACGCCGACAACGATGTCGCTCTCCGGCACCGTCGCACCGACACCGAACGTCTGCGTCGTCGTTCCCACCGTTCCGCTAATCGTTCTTGGCAGATGCAGAACTCGCAATCAACGGCCGTCCCGACCCCGCCAGAGCATGACCGAACACCTCAATCGCCGCCTTATCAATCTGGCCGCTCTGTGCAAACGCTGCCATGTCCGCGAAGTTATGCCTCTGTTCCCTCTACACCGGTAGGGGATTCGCACGAAGCACCCTCAAACATCCAGCCGGTTCGAAGCCGCCACCTTCGCATACCACTGACCAGAGTCTTTCACAGTCCGCTTCAAGCTTCGAAAATCCGTATAGATTAAACCATAGCGTTCCGTATACCCCTCCGCCCACTGAAAGTTATCCAGCAGCGTCCACGCATGGAACGCCCGCACCCGCGCACCATCCGAGATCGCGCGCGCCAGCTCCGCCAGCACCTCACGAAACCACTCAATCCTCCGCGCATCCGGAATCCGCCCCTGCGCATCCAGGTCATCCAGATACCCGCACCCGCTCTCCGTAATCTCGATGATCGGATGGTCATACTCCTTCGAGATCTGCGTCACCAGGTCATACATCCCACGCGGCCAAACCTCCAGCCCAGAGTCCGTAAGTGGCCCCTCCGTAGGCATCGCCGCGCGAAACCGAGTATAAGGATCGCGCCCTCCCGGCGAATTACTCTCAATCTCCACGCCACTAAAACTCCCCCCACCAAGAAACTTCTCCTTGCTGGCATCGGCCACAATCCGCCGCGTATAGAAATGAAACCCCACCCAGTCCAGCGGCGCATACATCAGCTTGTCATCGCCAGCCCGATACCCCATCAACTCAAACGGCGTCTCACCCACAAACGCCTTCGGATAGCGCCCATACATCGCCGCTTCCAGAAAGAAAACATTATTCATCGCATGGTATCGAGCAGTAGCCGCGCGGTCATCCGCCGAGTCCGTCTTCGGATAAGCAGGAGCCATCTCATAAGCGCTCCCCACCGTAGCATGCGGCGACGCCGCCTTCACCGCACGATGAGCCTCACCCTGAGCCAGCGCCAGCGTATGCGCGGCCTTCAAAAAATCCGCAAAGCTGTGCCGGCAAGGCGGCAGAGCTCCGGCCGCATATCCCATGAACGCAATATTCCAGGGCATATTAAACGGAGCCCACACCGTAATCCGATCCCCCAGATACTTCGCCAGGATCCCCGCATAATCCGCAAAGTAATTCGCCAGCTCCCGATTCGGCCAACCCCCGCGATCCTCCAGCGCCTGCGGCAGGTCCCAGTGATACAAGGTGCAATATGGCGCGATATCGGCGGTCATCAAGGCGTCGACAACGCGATTGTAGAAGTCCAGTCCTTTTTGATTGACCGCGCCCGTGCCTTGCGGGATGACACGTGGCC
>JBAVDD010000130.1:0-2532 GCA_049587035.1 Acidobacteriaceae bacterium
GGACAAGCGTCCCTGGCACAAGAAGTTGTCTACTTAACTAGCCGAGGCTGTTCGACTAGGACAAGCCCGGGAAGGAGATTCGTAGTGTCTAATTCAGCTAATGCGAAGTTGTTGGGAAAGGTCGCTCTCGTAACGGGCGGTGGGGACGGCATTGGTCGCGCAGTAGCCCTTCAGCTTGCAAAGCAAGGAGCTGCCGTCGTCATCACAGGCCGCACAGAAGCGAAGCTCAAGGAAACAGTCCAGACGATTGAGTCCCTGGGAGCGCGTGCACTCTCAATCGTGTGCGATGTCCGGCAAGAGGCCCAGATAGAGGCTGCCCTTCGGCAAATAAAAGCCGTCTTCGGTCGCCTCGATATTGCGGTCAACAACGCTGGCGTTGATGAGAAAGCGAGCGCAGCGGCAGACCAATCCACAGAGGAGTTTCGCCGGGTTCTCGACACCAATGTGCTGGGTGTGTTCCTTTGCACCAAGTATGAGGTTCCATTGATGCTCGAACATCAAAGCGGATCCATCATTAATATCTCGTCGGGTGCAGGGGTGATTGGTGTGCAGGGCCAGTCCGCGTACGTCGCCAGCAAACATGCCGTTATCGGCTATTCGAAATCTGTCGCGCTCGACTATGTATCCAAAGGGATTCGTGTGAATGTGGTCGCTCCCGGCATGACCGAAACGGACATGATGCTGAAGCGTGCAACTGGCGGCAAGCCAGAGAACATTGCCAAGGCTGTGTCAGGAGCGCCGATCGGCCGCTTCGCCAAACCTGATGAGATCGCGAATGCGGTGTCTTGGCTTGCCTCTGAAGACGCATCCTACATGATCGGCGCGGTTGTGGTTGTCGATGGGGGACAGACCATCGATTAGTACCCACAATGTCGGCTTAGCGGAAGTAGGCCGCCTGCGTGTCGGAGCAGTAATGTGCCTCCAATCTTGCCTTCAAATTCACTCCCGACTCACTCCCAAATCCCTGTCCAGTGGGTACTTTTCCGTACTTCCGGGTAGCCATTCGTCCTGTAAAGTCTTCATTTTACGCGAGTTCCCGGTCACTCATAACCCAAAGGTCGTAGGTTCAAATCCTACCCCCGCAACCACTTAGAGGAAACTCCAACCCAGAATAACCCACCGTATCAGCGCCGTCGAAAACGCCGGTGGGGTTCTGGGCTGTTTGCAGGGTCCTTTGCATGGCTATGAACTCCTCAGTGCCTTCCTGACAACTTTGCTGTTCGCCTCTCGCTTGGCGTCCATCAAAGCGTTCCCGTAGATATTCATCGTGGTCGAGACCTGAGCGTGCCGCATCAGCTTCTGCTGCACCCCAACCGGCGCGCCGGTATCGTCCAGCCACGAGCGGTAGGTATGGCGGAAGGTATGCCAGCCCACCCCCTTGTACTTCCCGGCTGCCTCCCGGCGTTCCTTATGGATCGGCAGCCGCTTACCGTTCGGCGTCAGACCGTCCGAGACGCACCAAACGCCCGGAGCGGCCCCGCACTTCGGACACGCCACCAGGCACCATCCAGCCGGACGGATATAGTCCTGCTGAATCGGGGCCGCATGGAACTGACGCCCGGTGGAGGGGCTGGGAAACAGCAGCTTCAAGCTACCAGGGTGGGTTTTTTCCTCGTTTTGGGCCTTCCTCTCGGACTGGAGTTTCCAGTTCAGAAGGATCGAAGCGAAGTCGGGATCGAGCGGAAGCTCGTCCTCCGAATACTCGGTCTTCACATCTTTGACCCGTCCATGCGTAACCGCCCGGACAACCTTCACGCTCAGATTCTCGAAGTCGATGTCCTGCCATTCGAGCGCCAACACCTCCTCGGCCCGAAGGCCGGTGCATTGCGCCACCACCACCATCGTCCGGTAGGGTTCGGTAATCAATGCGAGGATTTGGTAATACTGTTCGACGGTCAGCACAATCGGCTTCTTCTTCCGCTTGCTGATGCCTTTAACCTCGACCAACTGCATCGGGTTTCGCTGCCACTCGACCATCTCCCACAGCATGGCCTTCTCATACAAACGGTGCATGATCGCCTTGATGTGGCCTTTGGTCTTCGGGGCGACGTCCATCTTCTTCAGCCACTCCTGAACCTGTAGCGGCTTCATCCGGGTAACGCGGGTTGCCCCCCACTTCACCCGGACCAGCTTGATGACGCTCAGGTAGGAGATGACCGTCGCATAGCTCAGGTCCCCTTCGCCATTGCACTGCTCACCGGGGCGGAGCCGCTTGATTTCCAGCAGCCTCTCGTCCTCGATGAAACGGTCCAGAACGGCGTTGAAGGTCGGTTCCAGAATCGCCAGTGTGGGGTTGTCGCAGTTAAGTTTAAGCACAAAAGATTCCAGATGCTGCGAGACGGACATCTCTGTCGGAAACTTTTCGGTGCTCAGGAACATCGACTTGTCCTTGCCGGTCGCGGGGTCTTTGTAGCGGTACTCCCACGCCCATTTGTTGTTGGCCCGCGCGACTTTGCGCAGGCTGCCTCGTTGAAAGCGTTGCCGTGTGAATTTCAAGGTTGTTGCCCCTCTCCAGTCAGCACCGCACCGTTG
>JBAVDD010000131.1:0-2775 GCA_049587035.1 Acidobacteriaceae bacterium
CATGTACCTCGACGCCAAAGGCAACCTCGTCCCCCACATGTCCATCACCGGCTCCCACGCCTCCGGCATCCCCGGCACCGTCGCCGGCCTCACCTACGCCGAGAAGCACTTCGGCCGCCTCGGCCTGGCCAAAGTCATGGCCCCCGCCATCCGCCTCGCTCGCGACGGCTTCATCCTCTCCCCCGCAGGAGCCCGCAACCTCCACGCCCATAACCTCACCGAGTTTGCCGCCTCCCACCGCATCTTCCAGCGCGACGGCAACTTCTACCAGCCCGGCGACACCTTCAAGCAACCCGAACTAGCCGACACCCTAACCCGCATCGCCCACCACCCCAGCGACTTCTACCACGGCAAGCTAGCCCAACAGATCGCCGCCTTCGAAGCCGCCAACGGCGGCATCATCACCGCCCAGGACCTCGCCCGCTACCAGGTCAAGCAGCGCACCCCGCTGCTAGGCCACTATCACGGTCTAGACGTCCTGACCTCGCCCCCACCCAGCTCCGGCGGCATCGTCCTCATAGAAATTCTCAACATCCTCAGCGGCTACAACCTCCCCAACCTCGGCCCCAACGGTGCAGCAACCCCCGACCGCTCTCCCGACCAGATCCACTACATCGCCGAAGCCTTCCGCCGCGCCTACATGGATCGCGGCGACTACCTCGGCGACCCCGACTTCAACCAGATGCCCCTCGACCAGATGGCCAACCCCGCCTACGCCGCCGCCTGGCGCAAAACCATCGACCCCTACAAGCCCACCCCCTCGGCCTCTCTAGTCCGCCCCGCCGGCTTCATGCCCGCCGCCTCCACCCCCATCACTCCCCACTACGAGTCCAACGAGACCACCCACTTCTCCATCGTCGACGCCGACGGCAACGCCGTCTCCAGCACCTACACCCTAAACTTCGGCTTCGGCTCCGGCGTAACCGTAGACCCACTCGGCTTCCTCCTCAACGACGAGATGGATGATTTCACCTCCAAGATCGGCGTCCCCAACGGCTTCGGCCTGATCCAGGGCCCCGCCAACTCCATCGCTCCCTACAAGCGCCCCTTAAGCTCCATGACCCCGACCATCGTAAGCGAACCCCCCACCTGCCCCACCCAAAATTTGTCATCTCGACCGGAGCGCAGCGCAGTGGAGAGACCTGCAGTTAACTCAGCGCAAACGCCCTCAGTCCTCTACACCCGCCTGCCCCACAACTGCACCCCCGGCAAACTCCGCCTCGTCTTAGGCTCCCCCGGCGGCTCCACCATCATGACCACAGTAGCCAACGACCTGATCAGCGTCATCGACAACCACCTGAACATCCAGTCCGCCGCCGACGCCCCCCGCTTCCACCACCAGTACCTCCCCGACATCCTGCAATTCGAAAAAGCCTTCCCCATCCCCACAGTAGAAGCCATGAAAGCCAGAGGCTACACCACCCGCCGAGCCGCCGAGTTCGACGAAAAATCCGACGGCGTCTGGGGCGACAGCGAACTAATAGAACGAGACCCCACCACCAACCAACTACAAGGCGGCCACGACAGCCGCCACACCTTCGGCAAAGCCGCCGGCTACTAACCCGCGCTGGAGCGTTCGGCCAGCAGTAGCCACGAACAAAAGGAAGCATTCGTATGAAGACCAGGCATATCACCTCAACACTTAGTGTTCGCAGGACTGTCCTGATTTTCGCGGTGGCATGTACGACCATTCTCACGCTGCAGGTGACCGCCCAGGAAGCTGGAACGCTCCCCTTTGCACATAACTCAGGGAACAACGCGCATAGCAAGGCACCGGCGTTTGATGTGGTTTCGATTCGACCGAGCAAACCCGGAGGCCAACCAAGCATGCGCATGTTTCCAGATGGGTATAGCGCAAGCAATCAGAATCTGTGGACAGTGATCATGACGGCATATTTCCCTCAGGGTTTCCAGTACTGGTCTAATGACCGGCTCTTGGGGGCTCCCCCGTGGGTCCGGAATGAGTCTTTCGACATTTACGCAAAGGTGTCCCCAAACGATCTGGTGGAGTGGCAGAAGCAGGGACCACAAAAGGAATTATTGCGCGCAATGTTGCAGACGATGCTCGCAGAGCGGTGCAAGCTAGCCCTGCATCACACTGCGACGAATAGCCGAATCTATGTGCTGGTTGTCGGGAAGCATGGATCGAAGCTGCAAGAGTCCAGGGTTGGGGAAAAGCTCCCTTCAGGCGTCTCTCTTCCTGGTGGTGGGTTAATGATTCCAGGCAGAGGCGACCTTAAGTTCTTCAACACGTCGATGACTTCATTGGCAACATTCTTGTCCGGTTCCTCGCCACGTCCTATTGCGGACAAGACCGGCCTCGAGGGAACATACGACTTTGTGCTGCCAAGGCGGGATGAGGGCAATCGATCTGCAACAGATCCAGACCCCGTAAGCGGCTACATGGTACAAGATCTAGGTCTAGCGCTGAAGCCGGCCAAGGCGCCGATAGATACGCTGGTGATCGATCATATCGACAGACCTTCCGCAAACTAATTCGGCCCAGACAGACTTGCCGCGTACCTCATTCATGACGGCTCCATCAACATGGGTGGGGCTTGCACACAGACTGCACCCACCCCTCACTTCCCCGCGATCGCCTTCTCCGCCAGCGGCTCCATAATCGCATACCCCGCCGCATTCGGATGCACGCCATCGATACTGATCCCCGGCTTCATCCCCCCATCCGGCCCAGCCATCGCGCTCCAGTAGTCGAGGTAAGTAATCTTCTCCCGCGCGCAATACCCTTTCAGCCAGACATTTAGCGTCTCAATC
>JBAVDD010000132.1:0-39848 GCA_049587035.1 Acidobacteriaceae bacterium
ACACAGATTGCAACCGTCGGACCCGATCCCTATGCCGTGGCATTGGATAGCAGTGGAAACCTCTATATTGCCTATCAATTCGGCGGCGGTGTTGCAGAGCTTGCCCGAAGCGGCTCCGGATTCAACGTGGGGACTGAGACCACGATTTATACGGGCGGATACGACATCTATGGCGTAGCGGTAGACCAGAGCGGCAATGTCTACGTCTCGGATAACAGCAACGGCCTCATCCTGAAGGAAAGCCTCCAATCCGGCGGCGGCTATGTTCCAAGCACCATCGCGAGCGGAGTCACGTATCCCTACGGCATCACCGTGGATAGTAAAGGGAGCATCTACGTTGCCGACGATGGGGACGGTCGGTTGCTCAAATACCAGACATCTGCGTACAACTTCGGTCCAGTCGTCATGGCAAGCACAGCCGGCGGCCAGGCTTTCACGACTGGTGGAGTGCTAACCTTCACGTTCGATGCAGGTGGCCAGATCGGCAGTGTGCAAGCGCTGACACAGGGAACAGCAAATCTCGATTTTGGCTACCACGCCAACACCGCCTCCAATGGCTGCGAATCCGGCCACACGTACAGTGCAGGCGACATCTGTACTGTTCTTGAGACCTTTGCGCCCAAGGAGACTGGTCCGCGCGACGGAGGGGCGAGCTTGACGGACACCTCGGGCAACGTGATCGCCACAGGCTATGCCTACGGCTCAGGCTCCGGCGCACAGGTGACCTTCAGCCCACCGGCGCAGACAACGTTGTTTAGCGGCTTGTCTGCTGCTAAAGGTATGGCGGTGGATGCGAGCGGGAATCTCTACATCGTCGAAGAGTCCGGTCAGTTGCTGAAGGAAACATCTTCCGGGGGCACCTATACTCAGATCACGATTGCCAGCGGCTTGGGCACCCTCGCAGGCGGTGTGGCTGTGGATGGTGCTGGCAACGTCTATGTCACTAATTATGGGAGCGGCGAGGTACTGAAGTTTTCGCTGCAACCTGGTGGCACCTATACGCAGAGCACAATGGCCAGTGGCATTACGTTTGCATGGGGTATAGCGGTGGACGGCAGCGGGAATGTCTACGTTGTCGACAATAATCACGGTAACCTGCTGAAGGAGACGCTACAAGTCGGCGGCAGCTACATTCAGAGCACGATCGCCACCGGCCTGAATCAGCCCTTGGACGCGGCGGTGGACTGGAGCGGCAACGTCTACGTTGTCGGCGAAGCTGGTGGTGGCAGTGTATTGAAGGAGACGCCGCAATCCAACGGCACCTACAAGCAGAGCGTGGTGGCCAGCAACTTACCTTCCTTTGGCGTGACAGTGGACGGCAACGGCAACGTCTATGCCGATAGTGGCGGCAGTGTATTCAAGGAGAAGCTGCAATCGAACGGCAGCTATATCCAGAGCACCTTCGTCAGCGGTCTGGCTACCCCCTACGGTCTGGTTTTTGACGGCAGTGGCAACCTTTACATCGCAAATGGCACCGATGTGGTGAAGGAAGACTATGCTGATCCGCCGAGCCTGACCTTTGCTTCGACGCCCGTGGGCCAGACTAGCGCAGACAGTCCGCAGACATTCACCGTGAACAACATCGGCAACGTTGCCCTCACCTTCCCGTCCTCTGCTGGAGCGGCCAACCCCTACTGGACAGGCTCCGATGGATTTACGCTCGACAACTCGACGACCTGCCCGCAACTCACCACGACCTCTTCGTCGGCAACGCTGGCTGCGGATACAAGCTGCGCCTATGCCGTGGACTTCAAACCAATATCAGCCGGCCCGAAAGCTTCTGATCTGTTGTTGTTTGACAGCAGCCTGAGCGCTCCCGGCTATGCCATAAAACAGGACATCCACGTCAGCGGAACGGGCACAGGAGTGTCGATCACGCTGTCGCCCGGGGGCACGGTGCCTGCAGGGACAGTCGGCATTGCTTATGACCAGACAATCTCGGCGAGCGGTGGTGTGGGATCCTACACCTTCGCAGTCACCAGTGGATCCCTGCCCGCCGGTTTGACCTTGAGCAGCGCGGGAGTAGTGTCCGGTACGCCCACAGCCGCCGGCGGTTACAACTTCACCGTCACAGCCACCGACTCTTCCACTCCAACCGCCTTCACTGGAACCCAGAGCTATACGTTGACTGTGAACAAGGCTGCGGTGACAGTGGGCGGAACAGTTCCGACGCTGGCCTATGGGCAAAGTGGCTCCGCGACGCTCACGGTAACTGGAGCGCCTGGAGTTACGGCCACTGGAACAATAAACTACGCAATCGACGGCGGCACGGTGAAGACTGCAACGCTGAGCAACGGATCAGCGACGGTACCGATACCAGGCACGCTGGCAAGCGGCGCTCACACTATGACGCTAGCCTATAGCGGCGATGCGAATTATCTGGCCGCCACAGGTACGATGCCTTTCACCATAGGCGCGACCATCCCAGTGATTGCGTGGGCCACCCCGTCCTCAATCGCCTATGGCACAGCGCTGTCGGCGACTCAACTGGACGCGACGGCCAGCTACAACGGGGCGGTGGTGTCCGGGACGTTCACCTACAGCCCAGCAACGGACAGCGTTCTGAGCGCCGGGACACACACACTGTCGGTTAGCTTCACTCCCACAGACTCGACCGATTACGCGAAAGCAACGGCAACGGTGAGCTTGACCGTAACTCAGGCGCAGCTAACAGTGACGGCGACCAACTCGACGCGCACCTATGGCACGGCGAACCCTACCTTTACCGGCGCGATGACCGGCGCGATCAATGGAGACTCCTTTACCGAGAGTTTCTCCACGACCGCAACACAGAGTTCAAACGCGGGAACCTATCCCATCGTCCCCACCGCGGCGGGTACGGACCTGAGCGACTATACAGTACAGGCAACTAACGGCACACTGACCGTCACGCAGGCCGCGAGCACGATCGCACTGAGCGCGAGCAGCAGCTCCATTGCAGCAGGGCAGACGCTAACGCTGACCGTACAGACAAAGTCCGCCACGACCGGTGCGCCTACCGGAACGGTCAGCTTCTATGACGGCACGACTTTGTTGGGCACAAGCACTTTGAGCAATGGCTCAGCAACGTATGCCACCACGTCTCTCGCGCCCAACGTGGCGCACTCGCTGACGGCAACCTATGCAGGCGACGTGAACTTCACCGCCTCGACGAGCAGTCCGGCGATATCAGTCTCGGTTGTCGCCGCTCTTGACTTCACGCTAACGCTTCAAGGAGCCTCCAGTCACACCGTGATTCCAGGCGAATCGGTGGTGTACAACCTTCAAGTCAGCCCCGTGTACACCATCTATCCCGCTGTCGTGACCTTCAGCGCGGCTGGGCTGCCGCAGGGAGCAACCGCATCGTTCTCGCCATCCACGGTAGCCGCTGATGGCGGCACGCAGAACGTCACCATGACGGTGCAGACAGCTTCGCCGACTACCGCTGAGAATCTGCTGATACCTGGCACGTCTCTGACTCTGGCCTTCCTGCTGCTGCCGCTCCTGGGCGTGCGTAAAGTACGCCGGCGCTGGATGCCGTTGCTGATTGCGGTGATCGCGCTCACGGGCATCACAGCACTGTCCGGATGCGGCACGGCCAATGGCTTCAATGGACAAGAGGTGGAGAACTATACCGTTGCCGTCACGGCCACTAGCGGCACGGTGCAGCACAGCATCGATGTCAACCTGAACCTGCAATAACCGGCGAGGAGAAACGACCTATGCGTTTCGCAGTCAGCAGTCTGCTTATGATCGGAATGGTCCTGTGTCGGCCTGCGGGATTGCTGGCGCAGCAGGGAGCGGCGCATCCGGAACTGGATTTCGCGGTGACCTACAACGCGCAGTGGAGCAACCTGACCACAGGCGCGAACTTCTGGATGCAGGGCGGCAGCGCGGAGGTGTCGGCTACGGGATACCGCGGGCTTGGGCTGTCGGCCAATGTCACCGGAACACATGCCACACACATCAGCCCCTCGGGCGTGAACTTGACGCTGGTGACGGCCACGTTCGGCCCTCGCTACACCTGGTCGTTGCCGGTGCATACAAACACCGAGCGGCGATTCCACTTATTTGGCGAGGCCCTGGTTGGCGCGGTGAGCGGTACGGATAGCGTGTTCCCATCGCCCTCCGGAGCGCGGCTGAGTGCCTCCTCTCTGGCGTTGCAAATAGGTGGTGGCGCGGACCTTACCCTGAGCCGCCATCTGGCCATAAGGGTCCTACAGGCCAGTTGGCTTCGCACCCAATTGCCCAACGGCACGACCGGCGTCCAGAATAACCTACTGCTTGGTGCCGGCATCGTGCTCCGTATCCCTTAATGACCTTGTCCTAAAGCTCGGTTTGTGCAGGAACCGCATTGCGCGGAGGTTCTCAGGCTCCAGAGAGTTAGATTGGCCCACTGCAGCACTTTCCATCCAATAGGCTCTCAGACTCACATGTTCGCAGCATGCGGAGTTTCTGTAGGTTTGTGCGCAATGGGCGGGGGATGATAGCCGAACGCTGCGTCCAGTACAGCGGCCACGCCGAGAACCGTCTCATCTTCGAAGGGGCGTGCGGCGATCTGGACTCCGATGGGAAGTCCGTTCGTTGAGCTGCCGACCGGAACCACCGCCGCAGGAGCGGCCAGCACGTTGAACCACCGGGTGTGGCGAACGGCGTCAAGATAGGCGATGGTCTGACCGTCAATGTTCCAGGAGCGCTCGTCCGGACGGAAAGCCGGCAGACTGGCGACCGGGCAGAGCAGGACGGGGAACTCGGTCATCTGCGCAAGAGTGCTGGTGCGTAGAAGGTCGAGCTGGGCCCAGGCATCCAGCAGAGCAGTGGAGGTGAGTGGAGGCGCAGTCTGCGCGATGGAGAGAAACTCGTTGAATAGCGGACTTAGTAGGCGTTCGTTGCCGTCGATGGAGGGCGCATAGAACATGGCGCCACACTGTACGAAAAGCTTCCACCAGAGTTGGCGCAGCGGTTCAAGAGTGGTGGGGCGGAAGGGTTCGACGCGGAAGCCAGCCTCGCGGAGAGCCTGCGCAGCGGCGTTGACGGCGGAGCGAGTCTCGGGAGTGACGGGAACCAAGCCGTCGTCCTCGAAGAAGCCGATGGCATGCTGGCGCAGGTCGTCGAGGCTGGGTTGGCGCAGTGCGAGCGGTGGGCTGGCGGGATCGAGCGGGTCGTGGCCGCTGAGGGTGCGGAAGAGAAGATCGACGTCGTCAATGGTGCGTGCCATGGGGCCGATGACGCCAAGAGTCGAGAAGGGACCGACGCAGGGCGGAAGATGTCCGCGGGCGGGAACTCGGCCAGGCGTCGGTTTGAGCGAGCAGATACCGGTGAAGTGGGCAGGCAGTCGCACGGATCCTCCGCTATCGCTGCCCAGGCCGGCCGCCGAAAGACCCGCGGCGATGGCCGCCGATTCGCCGCCGCTCGATCCTCCGGGCGAGCGATCCAAGTCCCAGGGATTGTGTGTGCGGCCGTGGAGAGCGTTTACGGTCTCGTAGGCCATGAGGAACTCGGGGCAGTTGGTGGTGCCCAGGATCAACGCACCGGCAGAGCGCAGTCGCTCCACTACGAGCGCGTCTTCGGTTGGCACGTTGCCCTGGTGCAGAAGGCTACCGATCTCGCAGCGATAACCCGCGGTGGCGATGGAGGACTTGATGGTGACCGGCAGGCCATGCAGGGGGCCGCGCGGAGCGGTTGTTGCATCAAGCTGCCGAGCCTGCGCACGGACGCGCTCCGGATCGAAATCGACCAGGGCGTTGAGGACAGGATTGAGCCGATCGATCTGTTCGATGTGGGCTTCGGCAAGCTCCAGCACAGAGAGCTTGCGGGTGCGCAGCAGCGCCAACTGGCGCACGGCAGGCATCAGAACAAGAGGGTCTGCGGCGCCGTGCTGGGCTGAATGTTTGGTCGCGTTCGCGGCTGCGCTCATGGCCTCGCTTCCGGAGTCGTTAGCGCGGGGCGGTCCTGCAGCGGGGTTGAGGGCAGCGGTTGAAAGTTGAAGCGGTAGGAGCGCACTGGTTTGCCTGAGTCGAAGCGGTCGTTCCAGTTCAACTGATAGGCGATGGCGTCGGCATTGACGGGGAACTGTTCGGCTCTGGGATAGGGATAGGCGCTCATGCCGTGGAAGGGCAGCTGCGCAACGGTGAACGGCGAGGCATCCCACCAGTCCATATCTTTGACGTAGCCGTTTGCGTAGAAGAAGTAATCGCGCTTCCAGTGCGGCGGAAGCGCCGGAAGTTGGCCGGTGTCGAATTCTGCGGCTATCTCTTCACCGCTGCCGAAGATCGCGAAGTGGTTGTCGACGTGAGTGAGCAGAGGGGTGACGTCGCCGAAGTGCGTATAGCTGCCGCGCTCATGCTGGAAGGGACCGGTGAGGCTGACGAGGTTGTAGTCGTAGGTGAGGTCGCCAGGGCTGGGGCCGTCGATCTCCTTCGGATAGCCGCGGAAGTGCAACGTGGCGGAGGCGAGCGGCAGCGCGGTAGTCCGCGCCTCGGCGTTCGTGCTTTGGTCGATGAGCACCTGATCCCAGTAAATCTGCAGGTTCGTCATCAGGCGGATGCGGCGCGTTCCGGCGGGAAGCTTGCCGGTCAGGTCTATGACGATGGTGCGCTCGAGACCAGCGGGAAATCCAGCTTCGCCAGCAACGCGTTGCCAGGAGCCGTCGGGGAGCTCGGCTTCCACGTAGGGCGAGATGGGTTTGATGCCGACCTGCCAGGCAGCATAGAGCGAGGTCGCGCTGAAGTAGTCCACGTAGCCGGTCATTAGCATGCGCACCGGAGCATCGGGCTTGAGCAGCCCGAGGTCCAGTGTGAGTGCGTGCAGATTCGCGAAGCCGTCATAAGGTAGGGGTCTGAATCCACTGGCAAAATGGTGATCGCGGTGGGTCAACTGGGCGAGCACGTTGTGGCCGGCGCCGTCCCATGCGCCGAGGGGCAGGCGCGTGGCTGCGGAGGCGACGACGCGGCCCGAGGCAAAGGGTGGGTCGTCGAGGAAGCGTTCGTCGGGAGTTACTTCCACGTTCGCCGGGTGGTCGACGGCGAGCAGGCGCAACTGGTCGATGTAGTTGACCTCCTCCATGGGCTCCATGAATCGGAGGCTGACTTTGCCATCGACCGGTACGACGTCAGCTCCGTCCACCTTGATCCACTCGCCGGGGTTGGGGATGTTGTGGCGCGTGGGGGTGAACCAGTGCCCAACCACCGCCGCGCCGATGACGTCGGTGACGAACTTGTACTGGTGGCCGTCCCATGCGAAGAGCACGGGGCAGGAACTGCCGCGGCGATCAGCTTCCTTGATGGCGAGGACGGGCTTTTGGGGAAGATCGATCTCATCCTGCAAGACGCCGGTGGGCCAGAGGATGCGCAGCAAGTCGATGCCGGGCGCGTCGCCCAGGCCGATGAGAATTTGTGGAGACGCCTGGGTCTGGTAGCCGGATGCGCCGGGCAGCTCCCACTTCTGCCAAAGGCCGTTAGCGAAGACCTCGACCTTGACGCCGATCGCGGTTTTGTTATCGGCGAAGCCGGTGAGGTCAAGGCGCACGAAGTGGTTAAGGTTAGCGCCGTGGTTGCGCAGGAGGATGGGCGGAGCGTTGCGCTGGGTGACAATCAGATCGGCGGCGCCATCGCCATCGACGTCTGCGGCGATAAGACCGCGGGGGTCATGCAGGCGGATGCTGTCCAGGCCGAGTTCGTGGCTCACATCTTCGAAGCTGCCATCGCCACGATTGCGGAGGACGCGAACCCTGGTGCCGGCTTTGGTGTCCACGATGGCGGCGAGGTCGATCCAACCATCGTTGTCGATGTCGATCGGCGTCACACCCCACCCGCGGAGTGCGCCGTGCAGCGGCAGGGGGGCGCGCTCGAAGCGTCGGCTCATGTGGTCCGGGGCTTCCACGTTGCGCCACAGCGTAAGTCCCGGCGCGCCGGCGTGGGTTACGGCGATGTCCATCCAGCCGTCCTTGTTGTAGTCAAGCACGGCGATGCCCACGCTGGGGGGCAGGTTGTTGCCGGCGGGGTTGTAGAGGGGCTGGGTGGGGTACTTGCCTTCGCGCGGATTGACATAGAGCAGGGGCGCGGGGCCGTCGCCGGTGATGGCAAGGTCGACGGCGCGATCGTTGTTGAAGTCAGTGAGGATGGCTGCCGCAGTGTTCGAGCTACCGCCCAGTCCAGTCGCGGCGGTCGTGTTGGTAAAGGTTCCGTTGCCGTTATTTCGCCAAAGAACGTTCGGCGCGTCGCCTTGTTTGAGCGGCGAGCCGGTCAGGAGTAGATCAAGATTGCCGTCGTGGTCGTAGTCGACAAAGGTGATGCCACTGGGGTGATTGAGCGGCGCAAGGCCGGCCTTCGAGGTAACGTCCTCGAACTTGCCATGGCCGAGGTTGCGAAACAGTAGCAGATGGTCATCGAGCGCTACGGCCAGATCGTTCAAGCCATCACCGTTATAGTCGCCAACGGCGCAGGCGACAGCGTGGCCGCTCACCTTGAGGCCCGTTACCTGTGCGTCCCATCCGATAAAAGTTCCAGCCGCGCTCCGATGGAGGATGCGGATTGCCTGCGGACCGGATTGCATCAGCACCAGATCCATCTGCCCGGAGCCGGTGGTATCGATCATGCAGGCGCCGCCGGTGGTGGTGAAGGGGGCTGCAGCTGATTCTGATGGGCGAGAGGTCGAGGTTGCCACCAGCGCCTGAGCGACCAGCCGCACCGGAATCATGCGGCGCGGCTGGGTCTGCGGCTCCGCGACGGTCGAGGCAGTTGAGTAATGGCCCCGGCTGCCGTAGGAGAGACCGATGGCGGAGGAGATCTTGGCGTTGGTGAGGTACTGGAAGCGTTTGAGCTCCACGCGCGCCTCGGCAATATGGCCGGTGCGTTGCAGCGACCGTGCCAGGACAAAGATGGACGATGCATGCAGCGGCTGAAGGTGGAGAGCTGTTTGCAGAACAGCAATGGCCTTGTCGTACTCGCCCATCTCCTGGTAGCAGACGCCCTCGAAGTAAAGAGAGTCGATGTCGTTGGGATCGAGCATGGCCGCATGCTGAAAGCTGGCAACGGCCAACGGCAGCTGGTCGGTGTCGTGCTGCACAAGGCCGAGGTTGTACCACGCCTGCGGGCTATCGGGGGCGAGAAGGGTGGCGTTCTGAAGCAGCTTTCCGGCCTTGGCGAGGTCCTCCAGCGTGAGCAGGGCAATGCCCTCGTTGATCTCTGCCTGGGCCAGGGTTGGATCGATCTTGAACGCTTCGGCAAAGGCAGCGGCGCCGCGCGCGGTAAATTGCTGGCCCATAAGAGCTACGCCGCGGTTATTCAGACGGATGGCCTGCACATGGGAGGGCGTTTGTGCTGCGCTCATCGGAGATGTCATCAGGGAAGCTGCAGCCAGGAGCACGCCGGCTAATGCAACCGTTTTACGTATCGTCATAGAACCCATCGCCGCCTAAACTCATCGTTGCGGAATAATTCAGTGTACGTGAGCGCAAGGCTATGATTGCAGCGCAAACGTGCAGTCGTTGCCGGCATCAAAGGAAGGTCGCAATTTATACTGCAGCAGTGATGGCTTCCCTAACAGCTCTTGACTGGCGTGGATTTCTGGGACGGCCTGCGTTGGCAATGCTCACGCCTCAGGATCTTGACACGGTGCTGCAGCAGCCGATCCTGATTACAGGTGCGGGCGGTTCGATTGGCTCCGCGCTGGCGTTGCGGCTGATGAAACTCGGTGGTGCTCGCCTCGTGCTGCTGGAATCTGCCGAGAACAGTCTTTACCAACTCGAGCGCACATGGGCGGAGTCTAAAGCGAAGACGACTGCGTCCGCGACGTTTGTCCTTGGCGACGCGGGGCAGCATGGGCTGGTAGAGGAGATCATCGCCACGCACCGTCCGGGAATTGTCTTTCATGCGGCTGCGCACAAGAATGTTCCTCTTCTGGAGGGCCAGCCCTTCGCGGCCATCGCCAACAATATCTTCGTAACGGAGAGCGTAGTTGCGGCGGCGACTGTGCATGCTGCGCGCGTGGTGCTGCTCTCGACCGACAAGGCTGTTGCACCGGTTTCGGTGATGGGCGCAACCAAGCGAGTCGCCGAAGAGATTGTGCTGCGCAGCGGTGGAACGGTGCTGCGCCTGGGCAACGTGCTGGCCTCGAGCGGCAGCGTGGTGGAGGTCTTTGCGGAGCAGATTGCACATAGAAGACCGTTGACGGTGACCCACCCCGCAGCGCTGCGGTACTTCCTCACGATGGAGGAGGCTGTGAACCTGCTGCTGCTGGCAGCCGCGCAGCCGGCGGCGCATCAAGGCGCGTCCAGAGTTCTGGCTCCGCTACTGCCTGCGATGCATCGCATCGTGGAGTTAGCGGAGTTTATGGCGCGCACACTCGCTCCCGGTCGAGAGATAGCGTTGGAATTCTGCGGCCTGCGCCCCGGAGATAAGCTCACCGAGCAGTTGTGGGAGAGCTCCGATATCGTAATCCCCCTCACCAGTGGCGATTTGGCCGTCATTGAATCTGCTCAGCCAGTATCGACCGCATTGCAGAACGGACTCGCAGCGCTGCGCAACGCCGTGGGTATGCGCGATCTTGAGGCAGCGCTGGGTCAACTGCGCACGCTGGTTCCCGAGTTTGAGCCCAGCGAAAAGGTGTTGGAGCTTGCGCGCAAGGAAGTGCGGCGGGTGCTGGTATGAGTTCGGCGGCATCTTCGCTCACGGGGAGACGGCGCATTGGAGTTGTTACGACCTCGCGCGCCGACTACAGCCATCTGTACTGGCCGTTGCGCGAACTTGCAGGTCACGCCGGGATTGAGCTGGGCCTCTTCGTTCTGGGGCCGCATCTCGCGCCGGAGTTTGGGAGCACGGTGCAGGAGATTGAGCGCGATGGTTTTCCGGTCCGCGCGCGCATCGAGTGTCTGCTCAACTCGGACACAGACACGGGCATGGCGAAGACCATCGGCGTGGCGATGCTGGGGTTGGCCGATGCGCTGAGTGCGTGGCGGCCCGACCTGCTGCTGTTGATCGCCGACCGCTATGAGATGCTGGCGCCCGCCGCGGTCGCGGTGGCGTTGCGAATTCCAATCGCGCACATCGAGGGCGGCGAGCTGAGCCTGGGAGCCATCGACGACCAGGTGCGGCATGCGCTTACCAAGCTCGCGCACGTTCACTTCACCTCGACCGAGAGGGCGCGGCAGCGGGTGATTGCGATGGGCGAGGAGCCGTGGCGGGTACATCGCGCGGGAGCGCCGTCGCTCGATCATCTGCGCCGCTCCACGCTGCTGGACCGCGCGGCGCTCGAAGCCCGGTTGGGCGTTGCGCTTTCGGCACCCACGCTGATTGCTGCCTGGCACCCGGTCACGATCCTGCGCGACACCAACGCCGAGGCCGACGAGTTCTTTGCCGCGATAGCGAAGACGCCGGGAAGGATTCTATTCGTCTATCCCAACGCCGATGCCGGGAGCCATGCGTTGATCGAGCGCACCCGGGCGCTAGCCGCAACACGCGCCGATACGCACGTCTTCGTCAACCTCGACGCAGTGACCTATTGGAGCCTGCTGGGGCAGGCCGATGCGCTGGTTGGGAACTCCTCCAGCGGCATCATGGAAGCGGCTTCGTTTGCGCTACCGGTGGTCAATGTGGGGCTTCGTCAGCAGAGCAGGGAGCGTGCCCGCAACGTGATCGATGTGCCCGCCGAGGCGGGCGCGATTGGAAAGGCGATCGAGCGCGCATTGAGTCCGGCATTCCGAACGAGCCTCGCGGGGATGACGAACCCCTATGGGGCCGGAACGGCGGCGCAGGCGATTGCGCGCGTGCTGGCAGCAGTGCCCCTGGACGGACTCCTCATCAAACAGCCCGCGCCGCTCTCGGATGCAGTCGAGACGATGCTGGCTGAGAAGACTAAGTCCGAGTGCTTATGACGAAGGAGCGAGCATGAGCACACACATTCCACTCTCCGCACCCGACATCACCGAAGCAGAAATTGCGGCCGTCACGGCGGTTTTGCGCAGGCCAACTCTCAGTCTTGGACCGGAGCTCGCAGCCTTTGAGGCGGAGCTGGCCGCCTATCATTCCGTCGAGAACGCGGTGGCGGTCAGCTCCGGAACAGCAGGGCTGCATCTCGCGCTGTTAGCGCTGGAGGTCGGAGAAGGCCATGAGGTGATCGTTCCTTCGTTCGCCTTTGTGGCCGTGGCCAATACCGTTCTGCAGGTAGGCGCGACGCCGGTCTTTACCGAGATCGATGCGCTTACGCTCAATCTCGACCCAGCTGCCGTGGAGCGGGCCATTACATCACGAACGCGCGCCATCCTTGTGGTGCATACCTTTGGCGTTCCGGCGGAGATGGAGGTGTTACAGGACATCGCGCGAAGGCACAGCGTGGCCCTGATCGAAGATGCTTGCGAGGCCATCGGGGCTCGGTTTGACGGGCAACGCGCGGGCAGTTTTGGAGATCTGGCGGTGCTGGGTTTTTATCCCAACAAGCAGATCACCACGGGCGAAGGCGGCGCGGTACTGGGCCGTGATTCGGCGCATGCGGCGCGGTTGCGCAGGTTGAGAAATCAAGGCAGGGAGGCAGGCGCAGACTGGTTGGACCACGCGGAGTCGGGCTACAACTACCGGCTCTCGGAGATGGCCTGCGCGCTGGGAAGGGTGCAGTTAAGTCGCGTCGAAGAGATTCTTGATCTGCGGCGCGAGGCTGCAGAGCGCTATGACGACTTGCTGCATAGCGTAGCTGGAGTGGAACGACCGCCGCTCGCGCTTCCGCGCCGCGTGATCAGTTGGTTCGTCTACGTGGTGCGCCTGCCGGAGGATGTGGATCGCGATCGGGTTCAAGCAACTCTGAGCGAAGCAGGCATTGCCACCGGACGCTACTTTGCGCCCATCCATCTGCAGCCTGCCTGGCGCATGCAGGCGCGCGCTCAGGGAAGTGGCACTGCAGACTGGCTCGGACTGACCGAGTCGATTGCACGGCGAACCTTGGCGCTGCCGTTTTTCAACCGCATTACGCCCTCTCAGCAAGGTGAGGTCGCCGACGCGCTGTGCGCTGCGTTGGGCCGCGAAGGTTGAGCGACGCGGATGGTGTGGGATGAAAGCAGACCGCTTGAGTCGTCACATCAAACTTCCAGGAAGCATGGAGCTTCAAAATTCTCAGCCGGCGTTCCCATGCCCCGACTTCACGCTCTTATCATCGGCCGAAGAAATTTTCCGCACCGGGCAATCCAGTCGGTGGGCTATGAAGTCATAGAAGCATGGACATCCTTTCGCGGCCCATCCCTCCTCCCGATCACCGCATACCTTACGGCCCAGGACTGTGCCAGTTCGGCGATCTATGGCTGCCGGAATCACCGCATGCTTCGCGGCTTCCACTAGTGGTCTTCTATCACGGCGGCTGGTGGAGGTCGGAGTATGACCTCGGCTATGCGAGCCACCTGTGCGCCGCGCTAAAGAAGGACGGCATCGCGTGCTGGTCCGTCGAATACAGGCGAGTTGGATACACGGGCGGCGGTTGGCCTATGACCTTTCAGGATGCGGCATCAGGCTTTGACTACGTTGCCACCCTGGCCAAGCAATATCCGCTCGACCTCGAACGCGTTCTCACCGCGGGCCACTCCGCAGGCGGTCACTTGGCCTTCTGGGTAGCGGGCAGACATCACATCGACCTGCACAGCGAGATCTACGAACCGCGACCCCAGGTACCTCTCATCGGCGCCATCTCTCTTGCCGGCGCGGTAGATCTCCGCCTTACCATCGACCTCTCAGGCTACTTCACGTTCGCCCACGACAAGCAGGAGGTCTTCGCGCTGATGGGTGGTCGTCCGCAGGACCTCCCTGAACGCTATAAGGCCGGCAATCCTGGAGATCTTCTGCCGTTTCACATTCCGCAGATATTGATTCAGGGCAGCGAGGACGACCAGATTCCGCCGGAACTGCCCGCTCGCTGGACGGAGATGTCGCGCCGTCTTGGAGACAATGCAACGGCCACCATCATCCCCTCAGCCGATCACTTCGACGTTGTCGATCCGGCGAGCTCCGCATGGCCCACTGTGAGAGATGCATTTCGAAGACTCGCGCTGCGTACTTCGCCACCATCTAGATAGCGCGACCAGCGATCGACACCGTGACCAGCTATCATGGAGTAGATGTTTCATCCTAGCGAAATTTCAGTTGTAGGTACGCTCGTCGGTCTAGCTGCCGTACTCGTCTGGCGAATACGCGAGGGCCGCACTGCAGTCTCGGTCAAAAAGATCGTTATCCCGCCGCTGGGCATGGCGACCGGATTCTCCATGTTCGTTGTGCCGGCGTTCCGGATTTCCTGGACGTGGGGGATCGTCGCATTTCTTCTCGGCGCAATCGGCCTCGCCTATCCGCTGCTGCGAACCTCGCGTCTGGTCCGGCAGGGAAGCGATATCATGATGCAGCGTTCGACGGCCTTCTTCAGCGTGATCCTTGTGCTGGCTGCGGTTCGTATCCTGGCTCACGGCTATTTTGACACGCTGCTGACGATGGAGCAGTCCGGAGCGCTGTTCTTCGTTCTCGCCTTCGGCATGATCGTCCGCTGGCGCTTCAGCATGCTCCTGGAATATCGCCGCCTTACCGCAGGCGAAGGAGCCGCGAGCAACGGGGCCATTGCCTAAACGATCTATAGTCTTGTGGAGAGCCAATGCTGCGATGGATGGAAAGGATGCTGGCGGGTTTCGGATTGCTCGTGATCTTGTCGGTCCTCGTTGTCTTGATTACGTATGAGACGGTGCCGGCCAGCAACTGCAGGCTGACGCACTTTGACACCATCATTGTTCTTGGCAGCCCGGCCATGCTCAATGGCCAGGCCTCTCCGGAAGAGCGCGAGCGGGTCACCGAGGGGGTCAGGGAGTTCAAAGCTGGTCGCGCCGCACACATGATCTTCACCGGCGGCCCCACGGAAAACCGATTCACCGAAGGGCAGGTGATGGCGGCCCTCGCCGAAGCCCAGGGCGTGCCTCCGTCCGCGATCACAGTGGAAGGCCAGGCACAGAACACCATCCAAAACATTTACTTCAGCTACCAGATCATGCAGCAGAAGGGTTGGAACAGCGCCGAGATCGTCAGCTCCCCCAGCCACCTTCCCCGCGCCGGCCTTATTCTGGAGCACTATCACTTCCAGTGGAAGGAAAAGGCCTGCGTGTGGCCGCCGGAGTATGGCTGGCGGACGCTCAGCATCATCTACGCAGCCGAGATCACCGAGACGATGGTGCTGCGTTGGCACGGCTTCCCGGCAACGCCCTTCCTACCCCGCCGCTACGCGTCCTAAACCTGCCGCATAAGCTCCACGAAATTGCGATCGCATAAAATTAATAGTCGATGGCTTGCGAAGTACCCACCGATCCCTTTACGGTTGCGCATCCAACGGACTACGTTCCGGAGACTCCGGCGGAAGGCGGCAACGTATGTCAGTCACGATCAATGGCAAACCCCAGGCAATCCAACCAGCAGAGCGGCTCATCGATCTTATCAACCGCAGCGGCGTCGAGCTGCCCCAGGTTTGCTACCACCCCCAGCTAGGCCCCATCCAGACCTGCGATACCTGCATGGTTGAAGTAGGCGGCAAGCTAGTCCGCGCATGCGGAACCATGGCTGTTGACGGCATGAGCGTGTCTACCGAGTCCGCGCGAGCCATCGCCGCCCAGCATGAGGCCTTCGATCGCATCCTCGGCAACCACCTGCTCTACTGCACGGTCTGCGACAACAACAACGGCAACTGCACCGTCCACAACACCACTGCACTTCTCGCTGTCGAGCACCAGCAGATCCCCTACAAGCCCAAGCCCTATGACGTGGACATGTCCAACCCCTTCTATCGCTACGACCCCGACCAGTGCATCCTCTGCGGTCGTTGCGTCGAAGCCTGCCAGACCCTCCAGGTGAACGAAACCCTCAGCATCCGCTGGGAGGACGAGCACCCGCGCGTGCTGTGGGATGGCGGCGCGCCCATCGGTGAGTCCAGCTGTGTCTCCTGCGGCCACTGCGTCACGGTCTGCCCCTGTAACGCGCTCATGGAAAAATCCATGCTCGGCGAGGCGGGCTACTTTACCTCGCTTCCCAAGCCCGCGCTCAACAGCATGATCGACATCGTCAAGGGAATCGAACCCGAAGTGGGTTACGGCGCCATCCTGCAGCTCTCCGAAGTCGAGGCGACCATGCGCGAGTCGCACACCAAACGCACCAAGACCGTCTGCACCTACTGCGGCGTCGGCTGCAGCTTCGACATCTGGACCAAGGACCGCCGCATCCTCAAGGTAGAGCCGGCGCACGGCGCTGCCAACGGCGTCTCCACCTGCATCAAGGGCAAGTTTGGATGGGACTACGTCAACAGCCCCGACCGCCTGACCAAGCCCCTGATCCGCGACGGCGCAAACTTCCGCGAAGCCTCATGGGATGAGGCGCTTAGTCTCGTCGCACGCAGATTCACCGAGATCAAAGCTGCCTCCGGCCCCGACGCGCTTGCCTTTATCTCCTCGTCCAAGTGCACCAACGAAGAGAGCTACCTGATGCAGAAGCTGGCCCGGGCGGTCATCGGCACCAATAATATGGATAACTGCTCGCGCTATTGCCAGGCCCCCGCAACCACCGGCTTGTGGCGTACGGTCGGCTATGGCGGCGATTCCGGCTCCATCTCCGACATCGAGCAAGCCGGCCTCGTGCTCATCATCGGCAGCAACACGGCGGAGAGCCATCCCGTCCTCGCTACCCGCGTCAAACGTTCGCACAAGACCCGCGGACAGAAACTCATCGTCTCCGACCTGCGCGAAAACGAGATGGCGCGCCGCGCCGACATCCACCTTCATCCACGCCCCGGCACCGACCTCGTCTGGCTCTCCGCCATCACGCGCTACATCCTCGACAACGGTCTCGCCGATCAGAAGTTCATCGACACCTGGGTCAACGGCGCCGCAGCCTACCGCGAAGGCCTCGAGCCCTTCACCATGGAGATGGCCAGCCAGCGCTGCTGCATCCCCATCGAAACTCTCACAACGGTCGCGCACATGGTTGCCGAAGCCAAAGGCGTGTGCATCCTCTGGGCCATGGGCGTCACGCAGCACGTCATGGGTTCGGACACCTCGACGGCCATCTCGAACCTGCTACTCGCCACCGGAAACTACATGAAGCCAGGCACCGGCGCGTATCCCCTGCGCGGACATAACAACGTCCAGGGCGCCAGCGATCACGGCGCGATGCCAAACTTCTACACCGGCTACCAGAAGATCGAAGACCCCGAGATCCGCACCAAGTTCGAAAAAGCATGGGGCGTCTCTTTACCGCCCAAACCCGGCCTCGACAATCACATGATGATCGACGCCATCCACGATGGCCGCCTCAAGGCAATGTACGTCTTCGGCGAGGAAATGAGCCTCGTCGACTCCAACGCCAATTACGTTCAGGGCGCACTCGCCAAGCTCGACTTCTTCGTCATGCAGGAGATCTTCTTCACAGAGACCTGCCGCTTTGCCGATGTAATCCTGCCCGCCTGCCCCAGCCTCGAAAAAGCGGGCACCTTCACCAGCACCGAACGCCGCATCCAGCGCCTCTACGAGGTCTTCGAACCTCTCGGCGAAAGCCGTCCGGACTGGCAGATCATCCAGGACATCGCCAACCGCCTCGGAGCCAACTGGAAATACGACCACCCCTCCGACATCTACGCCGAAATAGCCCCGCTCACGCCGCTCATGGCCGGTGTCACCTACGAGCGCCTCGAAGGCTACAAGACACTGCAGTGGCCTGTCGCCGAAGACGGCACAGATCAACCCCTGCTTTACACCAAGCAGTTCAAGTTCCCCGACGGCAAGGCAAACTTCTATGCCGTTCCATGGACCGAACCCTCCGATCAGGAAGACGCAGAGTTCGATCTCCACCTCAACAACGGCCGCCTGCTCGAGCACTTCCACGAAGGCAATATGACCTACCGCACCGAAGGCATTCGCGAGAAGACACCGTCCACCTTCATCGAAGTCTCCCCAGAGCTCGCCGCCGACCGCGGCATCCAATCTGGCAGCTGGCTACAGCTCACCTCGCGCTACGGAAAAGTAAAAGCACAGGCGGTCGTGACCACGCGGGTACAGGGCAAAGAGTTGTACATGCCGATGAACTCCACGGACGAGCCGGTGAACCGCCTCACCAGCAGCCACACCGACAAACCCACGCACACCCCCGCTTACAAAGAGACCTCCGTGCAGATGAAAGTCCTAGGCGAGACCGGCGCCAACCCATTGCCGCCCACCAACTCACGCTTCGGACATCCCACTCCGCAGAACGGTGTCGAAGTGGAGCGAAAGTGGAAGCGTGCAGACTATCGCGAACCCGGCCACGATCTCGTGCAGATCACAACTCACCCAACTACACATTAACCAGCCACACACTGAAAGGAGGACAAAGATGGCACAACCGATCTCTCTTCAACTACCACCCCGCGACCCGCGCACCGAGCTGCAGAAGCGTCTCGACGAAGCACCTCTGGAATATGCAGCCGCCCTGCTGGACTCCTATGAACTGCTGCAGCAGCTACACAACCACGGTGTCTTCGACCTGCTGCGTGGCGCGCTGGGAGCCACCGACAAGATCGTGGAAGTAGCCGCCGGTGCAGCCAACTCCGATGAGTCCGTCCGCGCCATGCGCAACGCGATCATCCTCGGCAAGATGCTCGGCTCCATCAATCCCGATGTCCTCCAGTCCATCGCGACCGCCGCCGGCCAGACGCTCGGATCCAACGAAAAGCCTGTGATCGAGCCCCCCGGCCTCTTCTCACTCATAAACCAATTCCGCCACAAGGAGCTGCGCCGAAGCGTCGCGCTGATCACGCGCTTCCTCGGAGCGCTAGGGAGCCAGATCAAGATTCGGGCCGATAAATAGATTCAGGAAGAATCCGCGGACTACGGCTGCGCGATCACATACGTATGCGTTCCGCTTCCAATCGACTCCGTCTTGCGCCCCGGCAGAATCACCGTCGCCGCAATGTTTGCCGGAATCGTGATCGTGAACCGGTGGTTCTTCCAATCGGAAACAATCGTGCCGTAGTCCGAGTCGTACGCAACGTGCAACGCTGGCAACGAAGGATCAAAGTGCGGCTCGATGGTCATATGATGAAACCCCGGCCCCATCGCGTCCGTGTCGATGCCCGCCGCTCTCCGATAAACCCAGGCCATCACCGACCCAAATGCATAGTGGTTATACGAGTTCATGCTTGGGTCACCCGTATCGCCATTCCACCGCTCCCACCAGGTCGTCGCACCCTTCTTCACCATGTACCCCCACGATGGATACGTATCCGAGAGCAGCAGCTTGAACGCCAGATCCGTCTGATGATTCTGATCCAGCACGAATAGAAGGAAGGGCGTCCCTAGAAATCCCGTCGTCAGGTGAGCGTTGTGCGCCTGGATATTCTTCACCAGCCGCTCCGTCATGTTCGCTCGTAAGGTCTTCGGAGCAATGCCGGTGAACAGCGTTGCCAGGTACGCCGTCTGCGTGTCTCCGTCCACGCTCCCGTCCGGCTTCACAAACGCCGCACGATAGGCCGTGGCAATATGTTCATACTGCTCCCGGTACTTCGCCGCATCCGCAGGCCGATGCAACGCCGTCGCCATCTCTTCCATGTCGCGCGCCACCAGAGCCCAATACGCCGTGTCAATCAACTCCTTTGGTGTATGAGGATCCGGCGCCAACCAGTCTGCATAGTTGTTGCCCACAGCATTCTTCCGAACGTAATCAGGATTATTTTTCAGCACAAAGTCCATCCAGCGTTCCATCGCCGGCCAGGCATGCTGCACCACGCCCACATCGCCATACTGCAGCCAAGCTGCATACGGGATGAACACGCCCGCATCGCCCCAGCCAGGCGCTCCCGGCCCCGGCCCCAGAATATTCGGCGACACATCACTGAATGCACCCGCCGGGTTTTGCGCGTCCATCACATCATGCATGAACTTATGCGTGAACGAATCGATGTTGAAGTTGTATGAGCCCGTCCGCCAGAACGCTCCAGCATCGCCCATCCAACCCAGCCGTTCATCCCTCTGCGGACAGTCCGTAGGGATCGAAACGAAGTTGCCGCGCTGCCCCCAGGCACCCAGTTGATTCATCTTGTTCAGCGTCTCGCTGGAGCTGCTCAACCGCACCGTCGGCGGCTCATCCAAACTGTTGTACACCAGTCCATCAATCGTCGCGAGCGTCGGCGGTTCAGCCGACTGGCCGCCAAGAAACGACAGCTCGACATACTGAAACCCATGGAAGGTAAACGCCGGCGTCCACGTCTCTTCGCCATCGCCGCTTAGCGCGTAGGTGTCCGTCGCATCCGCATTGCGCAAATTCTTGGTATAAATGCTTCCATCCGGATTCAGCCGCTCCGCATAGCGTAGCCGCACCACTAGCCCACGCGGCCCACGCACATGCAGCCTCACATTGCCCACCATGTTCTGCCCCATGTTAAAAACCACGGGGTGGTCCGCGTTGGCAGGCTCCATGCTGATCGGATGCAGCGTGATCGTGGTACGAATCAGTGGATCCGGCTGCGCCGTCAGGATCATGCTGCTGTCCGGTGGCATGGCCTCGGAAGCATCCGTCCAGTGTGCAGCATCGAAGCCTGGCGCGTCCCAGCCGTGCTGCACTAGTCGCGCGTCGTAGGACTCGCCCCCATAGATCTCAGCGAACGTGATCGGCGCCTCCGCAGTCTTCCAACTCGGGTCCGTCACGATGCGCTCGTGTGTGCCATCGGCGAGCGTTACATCCAACTGCGCCCGCAATAGGTCGGGCCCGGGCGTGTCGCGAAATCCGATCCACGTCATCGGAGAGCTATACCATCCACCTCCTAGCATCACGCCCAGCGTATTCTCTCCACGCTGTAACAGAGAAGTCACGTCGTACGTCTGGTAGAGCACGCGCTTGTGAAAATCCGTCCACCCCGGCGACAGCAAAGTCCTTGGCGCAACCCGCTTGCCATTGAGAAACGCCTCGTACGCGCCCAGTGCGGTAATGCTCAGCCGCGCCTCGCGAACATTCGAGCGAAGGCCAAAATCCTTGCGCAGCAGCGACGCATCCGTCGAAACTCTGTCCGGCCCAGCTACCGCAGCCTCTCGATCCGTGCCAATGCCAAAATGCGCACTGAGCGGTTCTGCAACCTTTGCCTCTCCCCACGCGCCATTCGGCATCGTCCGCGCCTGCCACTGACCATCGCTCACAATGCGGTCCCGCTTGCCATCCGCAAGCCGCAGATGAATCGCCGCAGCCAGCGCCGACGGAGCACCGCTGGAAGCGTCTGTACGATGCGACACAACATCGATTACTACTTCGTTGTCGCCCACATGCAGCAGGGAAGCGATCTCTTCGCGGTCGAACGCGCCCCACTCATCATGATGCCCGGTCACTGTGCCGTTGACACGCGCCGTAAACTCGCCGCGCATCAGTACGTGCAGGCTCGCGGCCTCCGGCTTCGCGTCCAGATGAAGCTTGTAACGAAACTCCGCAGCGGTAGCAGACGGCACGTGCATCGGATCCGAGCCTGGCAGCCAGATCCAGCGGATCGCGCGAACCTCCGCCTCATCAGCGGGATCCTTGCGCGTAATCCAGTCTGCCTTCCAATCGCTCGGCTGCATCAGCCCCGTCTCAAACCATGCTGGCGCTGAGTCAGTCTCGCGGCCCTTGTTGTCCCACACCAGCACCTTCCACCAGTAGCGTTGCTGCGACACCAGAGACGCACCAGCGTACGGAATATCCACCGACTCCGACACACGCACGCGTCCCGAGTCCCAAGCTCCCGCCTTCCCCGGCTGTAGGTCTTCACCCTTCGTCGCGACTAGGATCTCATACGAAGACTGCATCCAGTTGGGCGTCGTCGCATCGCTCTGCCACGAAAACGTCGGTAACGGAGTATCAATTCCCAGCGGATCCATCCGCGCATTGGTCTTCAAATGAACCGGCGCAGCATGCGCACACGCCGCGACAACAAGGAGGCAGGCAACCGCTTTATACATTCTCAGGATTCTCCGTGTTCTAACTCAACCATCCATACCAACCCAACCATCATAGCCACGACGCCCCTATCTTGAAGACTTTCGCTTCAACCAGCGCTTACTTATTTCCAGACACCCCATGCTCGCCAAGCACGTGCGGAATATAGAAATGAAAGAATTTGTCTGTGTCCGAGTGCAAGCAAACCTCCGCGTTCGGCGTACCTGCCTCCTGCCTTGTGAAGCCCGAATCGTCAACCCGGATGCGCATTGGTGTAGTTGGGCACAGGCTCGGATCAAGCACGGCTGCAACCGTCATCGCATCGTACAGCGTTGGCGTCACATACTGTGTCGACGCCGCCCACTGCTGATACAGCAACGAAAGCGCATCTGTCGTAGCTGTGCCCTGGCTGAACAGTGTCGCGCGCATCACCTCATCCAGCTTCAACTGCGTAGAGTCCAGCGGCATCATCTCGATCCGCACGCCTGACGCAAACAGTGCCTTCGCAGCCGGAACGTCCATCTTGATGTTGTACTCCGCGCTCGGTCCACGGTCGGGCAGATAGCCCAGGTCTCCATACCCCTCCCGCACCGACCCGCCCATCATCACCACACGCTTCAGTTTGCGAAAGGTCGTTGGATCGCGCGCAATCAACGCTCCCACATTGCTCAGCGGTGCAATCGAGATCAGCGTGATCTGTCCCGGGTTCTTCCGCACCGCATCCAGAATGAAGTCAACAGCGCTCGGCCATCCCTTCGCTGGCTCAGGGAACGCCTCTGCCCACGTAGCCTGGGTAAACACCGTGCCCGGCGCAGTCTTCGGTCCTGCAGCAACAGGGATCTCCCCATGTCCCGTCTGCTTCAAAAAGCGTTCCACCAACCGCGCCCGCAGGTCCGTATCTCCCCACGCGGTTGTCACACCAAGCACCTGAACGCGGTCGCTCGACAACGCGAGCGCCAGCGCGAACGCATCATCGATGTCATCGCCGATATCAGTGTCGATGATGACTTTTTCCGCTATCGCAGTCTTCTTCGCAGGTGACTGACCCCATGCGCGCCGGCACGGCAACGCGATCGCACTCATCGCCATCATGCTCATGGCCAGCGCGGTCCTCACGGCAAACTGTCCCACACTCACTCTCCGCTTCGTTCTTTCTGCACAATCGATCATGATCTCCTCATCGCATCAGGTCGCACTCCATCCTAGTCTGTTCGAAGTTTTCCCGAAGCGCGCCTGCGCTGAATGCTTGCCAAACCGCACTCACATCAACCTGTAAGAACTGTTCCTCCTCTCCCATCGAACTCCAGCTTCACCAACACCCCGTTAGCCAGTGGCGATGCGTATCGGTCCTGCCCGCTCGCAGCATCATGTTCTCGGCCATCTTCGGCTTCAGTCATACATTCACTAACCTCATCCCTAACCAACAGCTCCGCGCATCGGCATCATTCTAGCTGCTGCACGAGGCCTCCTCTTTTCCTGTGCGTGCGCATTCCGCAAAGTCGGGTAGACTGAGCCAACCATGGCTGTCATGTCCCGGCTCCGAACCCCAGGGCGCCGCAAGGCCCACGCCGCCCTCTTTCTCGTCCTGTCGCTGGCCTTATGCCTGGCGCCATGCATGGTCGGCTGTGGCGAAAGCGGGTCCGAGCAATCCTCGCTGACCACGGTATCGAGCATTACATTGTCAGGCCGCGTGATGGGCGGTCAGCAGCCCATTCAGTCCGCGCAGATTCAGCTCTACGCTGTCGGCAGCACAGGCAACGGGTCCGCAGCAACGCCCATCCTCAGCGACCCACCCTCCAGCGCCGCGAACGGCTCTTTCACCATCACCACCAACTACGCATGCGCTTCAGCCTCGGACCCTATCTACGTCGTCGCCTCAGGAGGCAACCCCGGTCTCACCAGCGGCACTAACAACACGGCGCTGGTCTTGATGGCGGTCCTCGGTCCCTGCAGCCAGCTTGAGTCCTCCAGCGGCATCGTCCTCAACGAACTCACCACCGTGGCCTCCACATGGGCACTGGCACCCTTCATGACCTCGGCCGCCAACGTCGGCTCCAGCGCAACCAATCTGCACGGCATCGCCAACGCATCTCTTAACGCGCAACTGCTCGCCAGCACGAGCACAGGCGAGGCCATCACTCTGCCCTCCAACCTCTCCATCGAGACCGGCAAACTTTACGCGCTCGCCAACGCACTCCATCCCTGCGTCGTCTCGGACGGCGCCACAGGCTGCGCCGCGCTCTTCACCGCCGCCACGCCCTCCTCCGGTACAGCGCCGCAGAACACCCTCGCCGCGGCGCTCAACATCGTGCAGCGTCCCGGCGAAAACGTAGCCGCTGTCTTCCATGCCATCAACTCCAGCCCAGCCTTCCCGTCCACACTCACGCAACCACCCAACGACTGGACCATGAGCCTCACCGTTACCGGCGGTGGTCTCAACTCTCCCGCCTCTCTCGACGTCGACGCCACCGGCAACGTCTGGGTAGCCAACTATCCCGGAGCCCTTAGCGCCTTCTCTCCCCAGGGCACACCCCTCAGCGCCACCGGCTACGGCATCGGCACACTCAGCGAATCCTACGGCCTAACCATCGATGCCACCGGTAATATCTGGGTCACCAACGAAGAAACGCCCACGCACTCCGCCACCGCCGGCAGCGTCTCTGCATTTCTCGGCGCAGGCTCTGCCTCCGCAGGCAGTCTGCTCAGCGGCACCACCTACTTCGACGACCCGTCCATCGACTTCCCCCGCGCCGTCGCCGCCGATACCAACGGAAACATCCTCATCGCCGACTACGGCAACTCCTCGGCCACCATCTACAACAGCAGCGGCCAGCTCGTACAGAGCGGCGTAGCATCCGGCGCAGCCGCCCTGCCCGTAGCCATTACCGCCGATGCCTCGCACGGCTTCTGGCTCGCCAACCAGGGTGACAACAGCGTCACGCACATCTCCTCCAGCGGAGCCGTGCTCGCGCATACCATCTGCTGCGACGGCGCCAGCGCCATCGCAGTCGACATCACCGGCAACGCCTGGGTCGCCAGCTACAACAGCAGCTCCATCAGCGAGATCTCCAGTACCGGCATCATCCTCCTGGACTCTGACTCTAGCGGCGGCATAGCCAACAACGACCCCAGCGGCATTGCCATCGACGCCGCCCAGAACGTCTGGGTCTCCAACTTCCGCGGCAATACCATCTCCGAGATCGTCGGGAGTTCCGCGCCCGGCAACCCCGGCACGGCCCTCTCGCCCTCCACTGGCTACGGCCTCGACGCCAATCTCGTTCTCCCATTCGGCATCGCTCCCGACGCCAGCGGAGACATCTGGGTTTCCAACTTCGGAAGCTCCAGCATCGTCATGTTCTTCGGTCTAGCTGCACCCACGGCCACCCCCACCATCGCCGCGCCCGCCGCACCTTAGCCCTGGCAGCGACCGAATAACGAAAGAGATTGCAGAGCCGATAGATAAGAGGTACAGTTTCTCCAGAAACCCCCTGCAGCATCTTCTGCCAGCCATATGGAAGCATCAGGGCCCAGATTCCTGAGCATTCGTCTTTCTATCCATTTCAACCCGCTCGGGAGCGTGTGAATGAAGCCATTGCTCAATTGCATCATGTTGTCCGTTTCATCCGCGCCGCGCATCTCCTCCTCAGCTCCTGTCCTCCTTGCGGCAGCCATCGCACTTGGAACCGTCCTGCCCGCCCACGCCCAGGTCAGCACGCAGGTCAGCACCCAATTCCGCACCGCGCCGCGCTCCCTCATCTCCCAGCGCCTCGACCGCACGCAGGTCACCACCATCCCCGGCGCCATGCGTGCCGGCATCAGTTCCTATCAGGACATGGGCGAGGTAGAATCCACGCTCCCCATGGAGCACATCCAGCTCCTCCTCCGTCGTCCCGCCGAACGCCAGGCGGCATTCGACGCCGAGGTCGAAGCGCTCCACACTCCCGGCAATCCCAGCTATCACCACTGGCTCACCCCGGCCATCGTCGGCTCGGAGTTTGGCCTCTCGGACGCCGACATCGCCACCCTCACCGGCTACCTCCAGTCCGAAGGCTTCACCGTCAACTTCGTTTCCCCCAGCGCCACGCTCATCGACTTCACCGGCACCGCTGCGCAGGTCGAGAACAGCTTCCAGACGCAGATCCACAGTGTTCAGTCTCCCAGCGGAGAACTCCGCTATACCGCCATCAAGGCCGCATTCATCCCCAGCGCCCTGGCGCCCGCCATCGTCGGCTTCGTCTCCCTAAGCAACGCGGCAGGTCCGCGGCCGATGCTACGCAAGGCTATCGCGCCCATCCAGATCGCCGCCTCAGCTCAAGTCCCTGGCCCTCGCCCGCAGAACACTGAGACCATCGACAGCTCAACCTACTACGATCTCGGCCCGCAGGACTTCTACACCATCTACAACGAAAACCCTCTACTCAAAGCCTCCACACCCATCAACGGCTCGGGGCAAACCGTCGCTCTCATTGAAGAGACCGACATCAACACCAACGACGTAACCAACTTCCGCACCATCTTCAACGTCCTTCCCAACAAGCCTGCGCTCACCGTCCACAATGGCGCCGGCTCGGTCAATTGCACCGACCCCGGCATCCTCAATACGAAAGCCGACGATGAAGAGGACGAAGCCGTCCTCGACACGGAGTGGGCAGGCGCCGTAGCTCCCTCCGCCAACCTGCTCTACATGTCCTGCGCGACTACAACGACTACCGACGGCATCATCCTCTCCGCGGAAGCCGTCATCTACAACAACCTCGCCGACACCATGAGCCTCAGTTATGGCGAGTATGAGGGTGGTTTCACAACCTCGGAGCAAGGCCTGGTCAACGATCTCTGGGAGCAGGCCGCAGCGCAGGGCGAAACCGTCGTCGTCTCCTCCGGCGACAGCGGCTCGGATGTCGAAGATGATGGCGCCACCGTCGCCACTCATGGCCTCAACGTCAACGGCCTCTCCTCCACCGCCTATAACGTCGCCGCCGGCGGTACCGACTTTCAGGACGCCTACAACCAGGGACTCGGCGACACAACCTACGAAGTCTCCACCTTCTGGAACGCTACCAACACCACCGGCGACAGCTCCGCCATCAGCTACGTTCCCGAGACCACATGGAATGACACCTGCGCGGGCAGTTTAGTCAGTTACTACGCAACAGGAAGCACAACCCCCACAGCCTTCTGCGATACCAAGACCGGCTACACCGACTTCCTCCCACCCGGTGGCGGCAGCGGCGGCATCAGCTCCATCAACGCGCGTCCCTCCTGGCAGAACGCCACCGTCTATGGTCTGCCCTCCACACCCGCCTATCGCTTGCAGCCAGACGTCTCGCTCTTCGCCTCCAACGGCTTCTGGGGTCACCTGCTCGACTTCTACGAGTCCGACGTCAGCACTACCTCGCTCCAATACGCCGGCGGCACCTCCTTCGTAGCTCCTCAGCTCGCCGCCGTCTTCGCTCTCGTCAATCAGAGCACCGGGCAGCGCCAGGGCCAGCCCGACTACGTCCTCTACGCCATGGCCGGCATCGAGTACGGCACCACCGCCGCCACCGGAGCCTGCAACGGCAGCGGCGCCAGCGGCACCGGAACCACCTCCTCGCTTCCCGCCAGCAGCTGCATCTTCCACGACATCGAAACGGGCAGCATCTCCCAGGCCTGCAGGAAGAGCTCCCTCGACTGTTACAACGACAAAGGCAACTACGGCATCCTCTCCACCAGCGCCACCACAGACTCGCCTGCCTACCCCGCAGCCGAAGGCTACGATCTCGCCACCGGCCTCGGCTCTATCAACATCACTAACCTCGTCAACAACTGGCAGAGCACTACCAACAGCGTGCTCTACACGCCCACGGTCAAGCTCACCAGCACGCTCGCCTCTTACACCTACGGCGCGCCCTCGGCCATCACCTACACCGCCACCGTCTCCGGTTCGGGCAGCTTCCCCACCGGCTCAGTCGCATTCTCTGGCGCACCCACCATCGGTGCCGTCGGCTCCGCGGACGTCCTCACCATCAGCGCCGGTTGCAAAACCGCAGGCGCATGCACGGAATCCACCACCCAGGCCTACACCCCCTCCAGCACGCTGCCCGGCGGCGTCTATACCATCACCGGAACCTACAGTCCCACCAACGAAAACTACAACTCCGCCACCGGCACCATCGGCCTAACCGTCAACAAGCAGACCCCGACCCTCACCGTTAGCAGCGCAGCCACTCCCGCCGGCAACCTCACCGGCACGCTCACCGGCACGCTCGCCTTCACTGGCACAGGCCTGGCACCCACAGGCGGCGTCAACTTCACTGTCAACGGCGGCAGCGTTGTCAACGGCACGTGCACCGGCACAACCTCCCCCATCACCTGCACGGCCAGCTATCCCATCAGCACTCTCGCCACCGGCACCTATACCATCAGCGCCACCTACCCCGGCGACACCAACTACAACGCCGTAGGCCCAAAGACCGCGACCCTCACCCTAACCAGCAATCCTTCCACGGTCAGCTTCTCGGTCTCCAGCCCGCAGCACACCATGGCCCCCACGATCACCCTTTCGGCGGCCTCCAACAACAAGTCGGGAGCGCTAACCTACTCAGTAGTCTCCGGCCCCGCCACCGTCACCGGCAATGTCGCAACGTTCACCGGCGCAGGCACCGTCGAGCTAGAAGTCTCCCAAGCCGCGGGCACAACCTACAGCCTTACCACCGCAACCACCACCTTCACCGTGCTAGCCGGTAGCATCTGGATCGGCGACTCCACCAACGACGTCAGCACCTTCGACCTCCTCGGCAACGTCATCATCGCAAGCCCTGGCCTCTCCGGCGCTGGGGTTGGCACTATAGCCACACCGCAGGGCATAGCCTTCGATAGCAGCGGTGATCTCTGGGTCGCCAGCAGCACCGGCGTAAGCGAGTTCAACCACTATGGCGCCCCCGCCAGCTCCACACCATTCACCACCGGCGGCATCTCCACTCCGATTTCGCTCGCCATCGATGGAGCCGGCACGGCCTGGATCGCCAACGCCAACGGCTCTGTCAGCGCCATCTCCAACTCGGGCACCGCGCTCTCGCCCAGCACCGGCTTCGCCGCTGCTACCACCGCCTCGACCTCAGGTGGCTTGGCTATCGATCTCTCCGGCAACGTCTGGGTCACCAGCAGCAGCGGCAACACAGTCACCGAGATCCTCGGCGCAGCCGCACCCATAGCTCCACCCTCCACTTCGCTCGCCAACAAGACGACAGGAGCGCAGCCATGAAACGTCTTCTCAAATCCGTTGGCGCAGCAACTCTGGCCATCACCCTCGCCGGATGCGGAGGCAGCAGCAGCATCCTGACCACCACCGCGACCATCATCACGCCCCCGGCCGTCAGCATCACCGGCCGCGTCATGGGCGGCCAGCAGCCCATCAACGGCGCCACCATCCAGCTCTACGCCGCGGGCAACACCGGCTACGGCTCGGCTTACTCCTACACCACCGGAACCTCCCTCCTCGGCAGTCACGTCGTCACCACCTCCGGCAACGGCGACTTCAACATCACCGGCGACTACACCTGCCCCTCCTCCTCTACCGAGGTCTACATCGAAGCCATCGGCGGCATCCCCATCGCCGGCGAAGCCGCCAATCCCAACATCATCACCCTGGCCGCACTCGGTCCCTGCGGCAAACTCTCCAGCTCCACCTACATCACCATCAACGAGCTCACCACCGTCTCCTCCATCTGGGCGCTCGCTCCCTTCATGACCGGCCCCTCCAACATCGGCACCAGCCCCGCCAACACCACTGGCCTAACCAACGCCTTCGCTGCCGTCAACGAGCTAGTCGACACCTCCACCGGTACCCTCAATGGCCTCTCGCTTCCTGCCGGCGCCACCATTCCAACCAACGAGCTCAACACCCTCGCCGACATCATCGCCTCCTGCATCAACACGTCCAGCGGCGGCAACGCCGGCGACGGCTCAGCCTGCGGCAATCTCTTCGCCCTGGCCCTCTCGAACGCCGGCTCCAAGCCCACCGACGTCGTAACCGCCGCGCTCAACATCGCACACAACCCCGCGCTCAACGTCACCGCCCTCAACAAACTCGCCACCGCTACCGCACCCTTCCAGCCCATCCTCTCCGCGGCTCCCTCGGCCTGGACCATCGCCATCCAATACCCATCCACTGCCTTCTCCGCGCCCACCGGCATCGCCGCCGACCAGTCCGGCAACCTCTGGATCACCAACAAGACCACCCACTCCGTCACCCAGCTCAGCCCCACCGGCTCCGTCACTGGAACCTACGCTGTAGGCCAGTCCGGCAACGGCGCCATCGCCATCGACCTCAAGGGCGACGCCTGGGTAGCCGACAAAACCTCCGGCTCGCTAGTCGAAGTCTTCCCCAACGGTACGGCCGCTACCACCACAGGCGGAGGCCTAACCACCACCAACTCCATCGCCATCGACGGCTCTGGTGACATCTGGGCCGCCGGCACCAGCAGTCCTCTAAGTGCTTTCAACAGCTCCGGAACCCCCATCTCCACCACGGGCTATACCGGCGGCGGCCTCACCAACGGCCAAACCCTCGCCATCACTCCGCAGTGATGAACACCGAGACCGGCCCCAATCGCTCTATGACCGGATATGTGCGTCCAGAAGAGAAGCCGCAGCTCCTCTGATCGAATGGACCATGAGACTACAGACTGCTCATCTCGGACCTGTGAGGCGGAACTTGTACGTCAGTCCAAACTCCAGAAACGGCTGCCGGTCGTCGAAACGTTCCGTTGATTTGCCGCAACGTAATACAACGGCAACAATTCGATTCGGCAGACAACAATTCCCCAACTAAACAAATGGAACCATCGGGCCGATAAGGCTTTCGACGGCAGAGACGGCGTGACCTCTTCGGGAGGGTGCCCTTGTGCAGCTGTCGGATGTTCGTGCGCTAGGGCACTTGATGGAAAGGCTTAACCCGAATGACTACGGAACGTTCCAATACTCCCAACCGGCGCACGAAGTCCAGACCTAAGACCGTGCGCGAGATGGAACCGCAAACGAAGAAAACGCCGTCGCACGCGACCATCGAAGTCCAGGAGTCTGGCGAGTGGATTGCAGCAGCCGACCTTAAGGAGACGTCTCTGGGAGCGCTGAAAGAAGGCAAGGAACTCATCTTTAACCTCAGCAACGTCTCTCATCTGGACGCAAGCGCACTGCAGATTCTGTTGGCAGTCGATATAGAGCAGAAGAAGCAGGGAAGACATCTGCATCTAGCGAACGTTTCCACCGATCTGTCGCCGTGGTTTCAGCATGCCGGTTCGATGGAAAGATTCTCGATGATCGGGCGAATGACAAATGAACGATAGCGCCAAGGCTCAGCCCACCTCGGCTTCGCAGGCCTCGCCTTGGAGCAATCCGGAGAGCGGTGCTCAAGCCGAACTCGCCGGATACTTGCCTCACCTGAATCGCATGAGTAAGCAGTTGCAGCAGACCTCCAAGCAAATTGAGGACTCTGTTGTTGGTGTTTGCGATGACTTTCAGGGCATTGCCGAGCGGGCGAAAACCACCGTAGGTCGCGCCACGGAGTTTCTCAGTGGCGAGGCTGGGCGCTCGTCAGGCAAGAGATCGTTTGAAGGGCTGATCGAGAACACCAGTAGGACTCTTCTCCAGATACTCAAGACAACAGAGGAAGCTGGTGCCATCTCATGCCGTGCCATCGAGCGGATCGAGCAGATGGAGAAGGCATCGGAGAAGATCGCCATTGCGATGACGAAGTTGGAGCAGATCGCAAGAGAAAACAAGATGCTGTCCATGAATGCGCAAATAGAGGCAGCGCACGCCGGCGATCTTGGAGCGGGATTTGCCGTCGTTGCCGTGGAGGTGGTTTCGCAAACCGAAAGAGCGCAGGAGGTAACTCGTCAGGTCAGCGAGTTGATTGTCAACCTGCAGGAGCTGGCTGGTTCGACCACAACGGACCTCAGGCAGATGAACGATCGAGATCATAAGCGGCTGGAGGGATGCAGGGTGGAAGTGGACGAATCGTTAGGTCAGATGCAGGCCACTCACGACAATATGAGGCGAATGCTGACAGGAATGAATGAAGAAGGCCTGTTGTTAGAGAACGAAATTCGATCCGCAGTGCGTGGGCTTCAGTTCCAGGACAGAGTCAGCCAGCAGATGGCCCACGTCGTACAGGATTTGGACACGCTGCACAACAAATTGGCAGAGCAAGCCGGACCTCTGGATACGGGAGAAATCGCTGCGGCTGCTGGTTTCAGCTCCTACACGATGTACGAGGAGCGACTAATCGCCGGCATGGCCGATGCAGAATCCGCCGCCGGCGATGTGGAATTATTTTGATCGAAACGAGAACAACAGAATTCTCTGAAGGGATGACAACGTGCGAAAGGTTTTGATCGTTGACGACTCGGCATCGATGCGGCAGATGGTCGGCTATACATTGCGCCAGGGAGGTTACGAAGTGACCGAGGCCGAACACGGCCAGGATGCGGTCGACAAACTTCAGGGAACCCCTGTCGACTTGATCATTACGGACCTGAATATGCCGGTGATGGATGGCATCACTCTGATACAGACGGTGCGGAAACACCCCACACTCAAGAGCAAACCGATCCTGATGCTGACCACCGAGGGCCTCGCGGCCAAGAAGGAGCAGGGCAGAGCCGCGGGTGCGACGGGATGGATCATCAAGCCATTCGATCCGGAAAAACTACTTCAAACCGTAGCCAAAGTATTGCCATAATCCTATGAAAATCGACCTGAGCCAATTTCGACAAGCATTTCTGCAGGAGAGTGCGGAACATACATCGACGATGGAGTCGGGACTGTTGGCGTTGCGCTCGGCTCCGGATGACATCGAGATCTTGAATGCGATCTTTCGTTCCGCGCACTCGATCAAGGGCGGTGCAGGATCCTTCGGGCTGGAGAGCCTGGTGCGCTTCACGCATGCGCTTGAAGATCTATTGGATCGCATGCGAGCCATGGAAGTGCGTGCAACCGAGCAGGTCATCGCTGTGCTTCTGGAGTCGATCGATGTACTGCGTTCGCTCCTGGAACGCGGTGCCGACGGAATATTGTCGGACAGTGAAATCGAGCTTGTAGAGCGCATTGAAGCACACGCTACAGCTCAGGGTGGGCCGCAGCTTGCAAAAGAAGACAGCGCGGCTCCCAGTACTTCACACGACACCGAGCCACCCAGTGTCCATGAGCCGGAGCCAGTGCGCTACAAGGTCGACTTTCGGCCTAAGCCCGAGATGTTTTCGAGCGGCACCAATCCGATCGTTCTGCTTCGGAACCTCACCGCTCTCGCGCAGGCGGCCACCTGCGAGCTTCACACTGACGAGTTGCCGCCGTTGTCTGAACTCGATCCGGAGCGGTGCTATCTTTCTTGGACCGTCGATTTAATCACCGTCAAGCCGGCAGAAGAGCTGCGCGAGGTCTTCGAGTTTGTCGACCACATCGCCGACATATCAATTCGCTGCATCGATGCCGTAGAGTCGGCATTTCCATCTGCCGTAACGCAGATGTCTTCCATGTCCCAGTGCGAGGCCTCAACGCCGGCGCCAGCCGACAGATCGCTCTCTGTCTCAGCGCCTGCCGCCATGGCCTTTTCGAGCAGCCCCGGCAAGAAGCTTCAAAGCAAACCGGCTGCGAGCACGGAATCAAGTTCCATCCGTGTAGCCACCGACAAGGTCGATCGATTGATCGATCTTGTCGGTGAGCTAGTCATTGCGCACGTCATGACGGCGCAGATGGTGGAAAACTTTGCGCCAGAATGCCTCCCCAGGTTGCGGGAGTCTGTGGCTGCGATGGAACGCAATACCCGTGAGCTTCACGAACGGGTGATGGCGGTGCGCATGCTACCAGTGGGCACTCTGTTTCAGCGTTACGCACGCATTGTGTACGATATTGCTCAAACCACGGGCAAGCAGATCACGCTCGACACCGATGGCGAAGACACGGAGATCGACAAGAGCATGTTGGAGTTGCTCGGCGATCCATTGACTCACCTCATCCGCAATGCCGCTGACCATGGCATTGAAACGGCAGAAGCGCGGCTCGTGGCCGGCAAGCCCGAACATGGGGCCATCAACCTGCGAGCCTTTCATCGCTCAGGCCGAGTCGTCATCGAAGTCTCGGACGATGGCGCAGGTATCGATCCTGCGCGGGTAAGAAACAAGGCAGTCGAGCGAGGCTTGATCGTCGCAGGAGCGCAGCTAAGCGATGATCAACTGCGCATGCTGATCTTCGAGCCTGGCTTCTCCACCCGTGACGAGGTCAGCGATCTCTCCGGCCGTGGGGTAGGCATGGACGTGGTCAAACAGAATGTGCAGCGGTTGAGCGGCACCGTGTCGTTGTCCAGTGAGATTGGCATGGGCTCAACCGTGTCGATCGAACTGCCACTCACTCTGGCTATCCTCGAAGGACTTCTGGTGCGCGTTGCCGATCGAACCTTGGTGCTGCCTCTACTTTCTGTGGTGGAGACGGTCGCTCCAAGTCCCGGGCAGATGCAGCGAATAGCCGAGCAGGGCGAAGTGGTTGTCATCCGTGATGAATCCGTTCCGCTGATCCGCATGCGCCGTTATCTCGGGCTTCCGGAGCAAGCCGCCGCCCAACCCGGCCGCCAAAGCCTTGTAGTCATTGTCGAGAATGGCAGCAAGAAGATCGGCCTTGTAGTCGATGAGTTGCTTGGGCAGCAGCAGGTGGTGGTTAAGAGCCTGGAAAGACATCTGCACAAAGTCGACGGCCTGATGGGCGCCACGATCCTCGGTGATGGTTGCGTTGCACCGATCATCGACGTGGCCGGCGTCGGCGCAATGAACCTGTTTTCGCTCGAAGTTCCAATCAACGTCTCCGAACAACTTATGTCTGCAGTCCAGTCGGTAAGGGTAGCGTAACGGCAACAGATAGAGAGGCCGAAGAACACACATGAATTGGTTCCAGAATCTGAACGCAACGCCCCAGCTAATGACCTGCTTCAGCGTCATGATCGCATTGACGCTAGGGATGGCCGCGGCGGAACTCAACAACCTGAGCGACGCAAACCAGCGGGTGCAAAATCTGTACGAGTCTCAGGCCATGGGCAAGAGCAGCCGTCGTGGCTCAACGTCTGCCACCCGACTTCCCGCACCCGCCCTGGCCACGATTGGCGCCGACAACGACCCCAGCTTTGAAGAGTTCTAAACCACATCCTCGGTGTCGGAGACGGCACACGTTCCCATTAACCATAAGGAAGGCCCATGGCAAAGAAACTCGCACAACAGGTAGAGCCGTCCACGCAGTTCCTCACCTTCCTGCTCCAGGAGCAGGAGTATGGTCTGGAACTATTCAAAATCCAGGAGATCTGTGGATATGCCCCGATCACGCCGATTCCCAATCTTCCACCCCATGTTAGCGGAGTGATGAACCTGCGTGGCACGGTGCTGCCGGTCATCGATCTGCGTATGAAGTTCCATCTTCCAGTGGTGGAGTACAGCAGATTCACCGTCATCGTGATTGCCATGGTCGAAGAGAAGACCGTAGGGCTGCTCGTCGATGCTGTCTCCGACGTCTTGCATGTGAACGAGGACCAGATGCGTCCATCTCCTGATTTTGGAGACTCTGTTGATACTGAATTCATCAACGGAGTCTTTCAGACTCGGGATCATCTGGCAGTCGCGTTGAACCTGGAGAAGTTGCTCACCGACGGCGAACTTGTGGTGCCGGAGTTGGCCAACCCGTAACCATTTCTCTTCCAATGCACCGTCCGCGCGCCGAGCATTCGTTTGCGATAAGGTCCCGCTAGTTTTAAGGACGCCGGTGCGTGAGGCGGCCAACAGCGTCCCAATCGGAAGGACCCAGCACCCGTGTCAAGCACAACCAGCGAAACATCGCTCCTGTCGATTGAGCGAAACGAATTCGAGCTCTTCCGCACCCTGGTCCATCGGCACACCGGCATCTGGCTGCGCGATGGCAAGCAGGTCATGCTGGCCTCCCGGCTCACTGGTCGGATGCGCCTGCACGGGATGACTGATTTTGCAGATTATTACGCGTACGTGACGAGACATTGCGGTGATGGCAAGGAACTCGGCGCGTTGATCAATTGCGTGACCACCAACAAGACCTCATTCTTTCGCGAGAACCATCACTTCGAGTTCCTCTCGGATGTCGTGGTTCCTGAGATTGTGGGCAGTACTCGCCTTCCAGCCGCGGCCAACGATGGATCAACGGCTGCACGATTGCCAGCCAACAAATCAATCAGCATCTGGAGCGCTGCGTGTTCTACGGGCGAAGAACCTTACTCCATCGCCATGGCCCTGCTCGAGTCGCAGAGCAAACTGGGCGTGTTTCGCGGCGCAGGGGATATTCGCATCGTTGCCTCAGATATAGACACGAAGGTATTGAACAAGGCTTTACGAGGCATCTATAGCGAACACGAACTGGAGAGCGTCGAGCCAGTTCTACAGAAGAAGTATTTTCTGCGCGGCAAAGACGAAATGTCAGGCCAGATCAAGGTAAAGAAGCAGGTCGCGTCGCTGGTTGAGTTCCAGCGTATCAATCTCATGGATCGTTCGTGGCAGCTTGATACGGCCTTCGACGCGATCTTCTTTCGAAACGCATTAATCTACTTTCAGCAGGATACCCAGGACCTGTTTCTGCGCCGGATGGTGCGCTATCTAAGGCCCGGAGGCTATCTCTTTCTCGGCCATTCGGAGCATATTCCCTGGCTGCACCACATCCTCGAGCCATTGCAGAAGACCATCTACAGGCTGCGGGTGACAGAAGCATGACGCCATCAACAGCGAGCACACGTCGCGAGCACAGAAGCGCGCCTCAGTCCTCCGCATCCAGATCACCCGAGGGCTCCGCACCACACTCAGCTCGCATATTGGCCCACCAGGAGCAGCAAAGACGTTTGGAGATCGGCGATGTGGCCGCCAGCGCAATCCCAATGCTGTTCCATACGGTCCTCGGCTCTTGCGTGTCTGTCTGCATGCGCGATTCAGTGTCAGGCGTCGCCGGAATGAATCACATCCTGGTGCCGGGTCAGCTTGGTGCCTGCGAGCAGTCGACCCGCCGCGGTGTCCAGGCGATGGAGTTGCTGATCAACGCGATGATGAAGCTGGGTGGTGACAGGCGCAGATTTGTTGCCAAAGCATTCGGTGGCGCCAACGTGCTCGCGGGGTTCCAGACTCCTACAGTCGGAGAATTGAACGCGCGTTTCGTGCGTGAATTTCTGAACACCGACAAAATCCCCTTACTCGCAGAGCGCATGGGCGGTACCCAGGCCGTGCGTGTCACCTTCCACACCTTTACCGGCCGCGCCTGCGTTTACACCGTCGATGGTTCGCAGTTGCCGACTATCCTCTGCGACGAAGCCTCTCGCTACGCACTCCGGAGAAGTCCCCTGTCGCAATCCGAAGAGCCCGTCCTCTTCTAAGTGTCCACCGTGTCCCCGTTCAGAGGTCCAGTTTATGCCCGATCCGATCAAGGTTCTTATCGTCGATGATTCCGCAATGATGCGCCAGCTTCTCATCCGGATTCTCAATTCCGATCCCCAGATCAATGTGGTCGGAACTGCGGGCGACCCCTTTGCAGCCCGAGAGAAAATCAAGGAACTCAATCCGGACGTGCTGACCCTGGACATCGAGATGCCCCGGATGGACGGGCTCACCTTCCTTGAAAAGTTGATGCGGGGCCATCCCATGCCCGTGGTGATGATCTCGTCGCTGACCACAAAGGGCGCCGACATCACGCTCCGCGCACTAAGCCTGGGTGCGATTGACTATGTTTCCAAACCCACGCTCGATGTCTCCAACGGCACCATCGAGAGGTCGCAGGAGATTATCTCGAGGGTAAAAACGGCCGCAACGGCCAAGGTGGGCCGCGTCAGAGCAGCAACTGCGCCCGCGGCTTCGAACGGGAAGACCTACCAATTTTCAGCCACCCACAAGGTAGTTGCCGTTGGCGCATCCACCGGTGGGACCGAAGCGCTCAAAGAGCTCCTGACCCCTTTACCGGCCGGCTTCCCGGGAATCGTAATCGTGCAGCACATGCCCGAGGCTTTTACGCATCAATTCGCCGAACGGCTCGACTCTCTCTGCAAGATCAGCGTGCGCGAGGCAAAGGATGGCGATCGCATCCTGCCTGGCCACGCCCTATTGGCGCCAGGAGGTCATCACATGACCGTTGTTCGCCAGGGGATGCAGTATGCAGTGCATGTATATCGAGGAGAACGCGTCAATCGCCACATGCCCTCGGTCGACGTTCTGTTTTCTTCCTGCGCTCGCAATCTCGGCAAAAACGCCGTCGGCGTCATCCTCACCGGTATGGGAGCCGATGGTGCCCGAGGCATGCTCGAGATGAAGCAAGCCGAGGCCTTCAACATCGCCCAGGACGAAGCCACGTCGGTCGTCTATGGTATGCCCAGGGAAGCAGTGATGCTAAACGCCGTCGATCAAGTCGCTTCCCTCTACCAAATACCCGAATTACTCCTGGAGCGCCTCACAAGAGGCTAACAACCTCACCCACCATTGTGCGAAGTTGAAAAGAAAATGGTCGGGACGACTAGATTCGAACTAGCGACCTCACCCACCCCAAGGGTGCGCTCTACCAGGCTGAGCCACGTCCCGACTTGTTGCATTAACCGCTCGCACCATTTTGGGCCAGCAGCTGGAGTACCTTCAGTCTACACCAACCGTTCCGAGTCCAGTCTCCGGACAGCGCACGGAAAACGAGGCTCAAACACCCCTCGCGCACGCAAAACCCAGCTCAAAGCAGCACCAAACGCACACGTTTTCGCAGCATCACTGCGTAGGCGCGACATACTCCTTAGGCAACTCGCCGCCCGCACCAAAGAAAAACTCGTTCATCTGTTCGACCAGAAACTCCTGCGCCTCGCGCGTCCAGGGCTGCAAACGGTACTCATTCAAAAGCATCTTCTGCCGCTCCACCCACTCGCCCCAGGCTTTTTGGGACACATTCTTATAGATCTTCTGACCAAAGTCGGTGTCGAACGGTGGTTCGTCCAGTCCCTCCATCTCAGCCTTGTACTTCGTACAGAACACCATGTGCGCCATCGTTAAGCTCCTTTTGCTGCTAATTGCGAGAACACCAGTTTACCTGAGGCGGAGCTTTCTATAATTCTTGCGATGGCCCACAATCACCCCACCAACGACCTCACTCCCGAACAGAGCATCGAAGCGCTGCGCGAGGAGCTGCGTCACCACGAGTATCTGTACTACGTGCTCGATGCACCGGAGTGGACCGACGCCCAGTACGACAGCCGCATGAACCAGCTACGCGCGCTCGAAGCCGAACACCCCGAGTTGATCACGGCGGACTCACCCACGCAGAGGGTCGGCGGCAAACCTAAGGAAGGCTTTGCCAAGGTCACGCACTCGCGGCCGATGTTGTCACTCGATAATGCGTACAACGAGGAGGAGCTGCGGGCGTGGGCCGAGCGTGTGGTTGGCGGCTTGGCGCTTGGGGAGAGCCCGCGGTATGTGTGCGAGCTCAAGCTGGATGGATTGTCGCTGGCGCTGCAGTATGAGGCTGGTTGGCGCGGGGCGGCGGTGCTGAAGACGGGTGTTACGCGTGGTGATGGGACGATCGGTGAAGACGTCACTACCAATGTGCGTACGATCCGAAGTGTTCCGCTGCAGGTATCGGCAAAGAAGCTTGGCGAGGCTGGACTGCCGCAGGAGTTCGAGGTGCGCGGCGAGGTTGTGCTTCCGCAGAAGGCGTTTGAGCGCATGAATGAGGAGCGCTTGGCGGCGGGAATGGCTGCGGCGGCGAATCCGCGGAATGCGGCGGCGGGAACGATCCGCACGCTGGAACCAAACATCGTGGCACAGCGGCGGCTGGAGATGTTTGCTTACTTCCTGCTGAAGGAGGGAGAGTTCTTCCTGACCACACAGAGTGAGGCGCTGCAGGCGTTGCGCGATGCAGGTTTCCTGGTGAATCCGCATGCACGCACGGTGGAGT
>JBAVDD010000133.1:0-1597 GCA_049587035.1 Acidobacteriaceae bacterium
ACCCAGGCCAAATCCACCAGTGGCGGCGCCGAGCGCCTTCGAAGGGCTGGACACGAAGGACATGCTGGTGCTGGACCTGATTCGCTCTATGCCTAACGCGCTGGACGACGCTCAGGTTCTGGAGGGGTTCATCATTATTAACAACTGCAACACAGATATCGGAGCGCAGCTCGACAACGAAATTACTTATCCGAAGTTCGCGGCGTCGTATAAGGAGCGCGCACCGGAGATTCTGGCGGGGCTGCCCCCCGAAATCACGATGTCGCTGGTCGATGAGATCCGGCTGGGCGAGTACGACACGGGGAGGGGAGCGTTCGAGGTGGTGTCGCTCTCGGGGAATTCCACGGTACGCGACCTGTTTTATACGCAGCTGGCCAGTGGGGTGGCGCAAGTGGGCGGGTCGGGGTGCATCAAGCCGGATTTCATGTACCAGCCCGGCTCGGGAATCTTTCCCGGAGGCAAAGATCCGGACCCGCGGTTCGAAGTGGGGTTCGCGCCTTATCAATTCACGGAGATCCCGATGCCGGAGGCAGTAGCGGAGCAATTCATTAACGATGAGGAACGGTTAGGGGGAGTTATCAGAGGGCGGACGGGAGTTATAAGAACCGTTTGGGTGGTAGCTCATATCCAGATTGCTCCCGGGCAGCCGAAGATATCGCTTTCGGGATCGTGGAAGGAGCCGTCCCGCGTTCACCTGCAGTTTGCGGGACAGCTCAAAGACATTTCCGTATATGAGAGGCCGCCGAGTGTGCCTCACGTCGAGCCGATCATCACGCTGCAGGTCGAGGCGGGCGCCGGGGCAGCGGGGCACCCGTAGGGTCGAAGGGTTGGCGATGCGGATTTTTCCAGGTGGCTTGTTCAGGCATGGTCGCGCGGGTTAGCTGAGGCCGGCGTGAATGCCGAGAGATCGCGCGACGGCGGCAAGGGGCTTGTCGCGGGTCCATAGCTGGACGCCCACGGTCATCCTGCAGGAGGCGAGCAGGTGGGCATCGGTGAGGCCCAGACCTTTGGCATAGAGCGAGTGGGACTCGATCAGGCGCCTTACCTCGTCGAGCTCGGCCACGTTGGCTTCGCGCATCGCATCCAGTTCCGCAAGTTTGCGACGGCGGTTGTGGAGGGAGCCGAGAGCCACTTCCGCGACGACGAAGGGATGCATGACGATCTTGCCTGACTGGAGGAGGCGCATCATTTGCGCATCGCTCTTGCGCAGATGATCGATCCAAACAGAAGTGTCGGCGAGGATCACAGACGGTCGGCCCTCGTGCGCTTGATGTCTTCCAGCTCCGGTTCGGTGCCGCCCAGGGCGGCAAGCCGACGAGAAGCTTCTATGTGGATGAGCGCCTTGAGAGCCTCGCGCAGGAGCGCCGACCGCTCCTGAATGCCGGAATACCTCTGAGCTGTGCGGACAAGATCATCGTCAAGGGTAACGGTCGCTCGCATGGGGCTCACCTCTTCACCAAATATATCACCAATTAGTGATGATTTAGGTGCCATGCGAAATAGCTCCTGCTAGCTGGCCCAGTAGCTGCGGTCAAGGGTGCGGTACTGGATGGCTTCGGCGATGTGGGGGACGGCGATGGCGGGCTCGGCGGCGAGG
>JBAVDD010000134.1:0-2867 GCA_049587035.1 Acidobacteriaceae bacterium
CTGCAGGGAGCCCGACCTCCGGCCCGGCGCCTGCTGTTTCGATCCGCGTGCCTGCTGGCACTGAGCTCGCCATTCGCATCGACCAGCGCATTAGCGCACGCTACGGCCATGCCGGAGAGCGCTTCAATGGAAATGTAGTTGATCCGGTGGTATCGAATGGCGCGGTTTTGATTCCTCGCGGCACGCCGGTCAGTGGACGCGTGGTGGAAGCGCATCGCGGGGGCCACTTCCGGGGGCGTTCGATCCTTGAGCTGCGGCTGACTGCGATGACACTCAACGGCTATGAGTATCCGCTGGACACGCACGACACCGTGCGCACGCGGCGCGGCAAAGGACGACGCTCGGCTGGGATCATCGGCGGCATGACCGGAGCTGGCATGCTTATCGGCGGCCTCGCCTCGGGCGGCGTTGGCCTGGCCATTGGAGCGGCAGCAGGCGCGGGCGGCGGCACGGCTATCGCGGGAGGGACGGGTAATCACACTGTCGATATCCCTGCGGAGTCGATCGTGCACTTCAGGCTCGCCGAGCCTCTCGTTGTCCAAAGCCCCTAGACGGCACTGCAACCTCCGCGGCTTTAGGACGTCCAACAGTTTTAGAGCGTCAGATACACGTACCAGCTACACTAGCTCTGCAACTGCTGTGCCTGCCGCCTACCATGAAGTCGATCGCCGCCATCCTGTTGCTTGCTGCTACGTTCGCCACCGCGCGGGCGCAGAAGATGCAGGCGCCGGTGGTGCAGGCTCCCTCTGACTTGAATCAGCAGCCGGCGACGCTCACCATGCGCTCCAACCTGGTGGTGGTTCCCGCGCTGGTGCGAACCAAGTCCGGCGCGCTGGTGTATACGCTCAAGGCCAACGACTTCATCCTTACTGACAACGGCGTTGTGCAGAAGCTGCGGCTCGAAGAGGACACCGGCACGCAGCCGCTAGCGATGGTGCTCATTGTGCAGACAGGCGGCGACGCTGCTGTGCACCTCGACCAGTATCAGCACATGGACGGCATGCTTACGAACATGCTGGGCGGTGTCGACCACCGTGTTGCCGTGGTGGGCTTCGACAGCACACCGATCCTGCTGCACGGCTTTACGCCCAACCTGGACTACATCACGCACTCGCTCGACACGCTTGAGCCCGGCGATAAAGGAGCTGCGGTCTTCGATGCGATTGTGAAGGCGGTCGACCTGCTGCGCCAGCAGCCGACTACGTATCGCCGCGCGATTCTGCTGCTCTCTCAGACTACGGACGACGGCAGCCATACGCCGCTGGTCGATGCACTGCATGCGATCAGCGATACGAACACGGTGATCTACAGTGTTGGTTTCCACACCTCGGGGACGGACGAGGACAAAGAGTATCGCAAGTTTGGCTTCGCAAGTTCCCCGCCGCTCCCTCCTGGGCCGAAGCACGGCTGCTTCAGCCGCGACATGGGTACGGACGCCGACGGGAATCCGATCAAACCGACTGAGAGCGTGGGCTCGCAGGACCTGAACTGTGCGGAAGAGCTGCTACCTCCGCTTCGGCTTGCGCATCTGGCGGAGATCGCTATGCGCAACGCGCTGAAGAAGAATATCTCGGAGTCGGTGGCGCACCTTACTGGCGGCGAGTACTTCAAGTTCAAGAACACGAAGACGCTCGACCACGATCTCTTTACGATCGCGAATCATATTCCGAACCGCTACGTGCTGACGTTCCAGCCGACGTCGCCAACGCCTGGCTTTCACAGCATTGTGCTGAAGCTGAAGGACAGCGCGTCGCACATGTCGGTGGATGCGCGCAATGGGTACTGGGTGAATGTGGATGATGGTTCTGCTGCGCCGCAGCCTTAGTTGCGCGTAGTCTCAACGCCCGCTAAAACGATGGATCAATCGGCGATCGCGCTTGGAGGGTCTTCCCACTGGAGCGGGCTCGTTTGCGAACATCAGCTTGCGCTCCTCCGCGGCTTTGACGCGCGCCTGCTTGCTCTCTTCGGTTTCGCGAAAGAGGGTTTGGGCGACGGCTGCGGGGCCGCGCATTTCGGTTAGCAGCAGGACTTCGATTGCAAAGTCGCCGCCCTCGTTGCGCACGTGCAGTCGATCGCCCACGCGCACCTCGCGCGCTGCTTTGGCGAGCACTCCGTTGGACTGCACGCGTCCCAGCTCGCAGGCCTTCGACGCCAGGGCGCGCGTCTTGAAGAACCTTGCTGCCCAGAGCCATTTGTCGATGCGCACACCGTTCATTGCGTTCCTCCTGCGACGAGATTGCGCGATAGCTCAAGCGCCTCACGCTGCACATTTGCTTCGTCGCCAAAGCCCGCGAGCCAGTGCATGGCTTCGACGCGGCGAAACCATGTTCCTTGCCGCTTGGCGTAGTTGCGATGGCCTTGCTGCGCGGCGGCTACGGCCTCGTCGAGTGTGATCTCGTTGCGCAAGACGGCCATCGCCTGCGCGTATCCTAAGGCTCCGAGGGAGCGGCACTGGTCGCCGTAGCGTTCGCGCAGGAGGTTGGTTTCCTGGACGAGGCCGCGCTCGAACATGGCTGCGGCGCGCTCATTGATTCGATCGTACAGGCGCTGGCGGATGTTCTTTGATGTTCCGGGAGCGAGGCCCATCTGCAGGACGCGGTAGCCCTGCAGCGGTTCGCGGCCGGCTTGCCACTGAGCAGTTTGCGGTTGGCGGGCGGTGAGCGTCACCTCGATGCTGCGGATGAGTTTGGGCACGTCGTTGGCGTGGATGAGAGTGGCGGCGTGTGGGTCCAGGCGCTGCAGGATGCGGTGCAGCCATGTGGATCCTTTGGTCTCCACGCGTGCGCGCAGTCTTGTTCGCAGCGGCTCGTCGCGTTTGGGCGCGGGGGCGAGGCCATCGAGCAGGGCGCGCAGGTAGAGGCCCGTTC
>JBAVDD010000135.1:0-3777 GCA_049587035.1 Acidobacteriaceae bacterium
GCCCAATCGTGGGCGATCTTCGGGAATCATAACTCAATACGGCGAAATGTCAATCATAAAGATAGGCGTAATGCGGGCTGATTTAGGGTCAACTTAGCTTCTGGAACTGTGCAATTTTCCAGAGTAGCCTCCGCTGTGCCTCCGGTTTCGGCTGTCGCACCCCCCCCGGTTTTGGCCCTTCACGCTTCCGTGAGCATCGACCAAAAAGTTGGTGGCAGATGGCGGTGAAAAGAGAGATTTCCCAACGGGCCGAATGCGCTACGCGCGTTGCGAGGCGGCACGGGCCGGATCCGCCGTAAACCGGCTACGCTAGGGCGCGCTAACGCGTGTACGGCCGCGCGGAACGTACGTCGCCGGTTGCTGCCTCAGGCGCAATGCGATGGCCGGTGATGAGTGCGCGTTTCATGATGACCTGCGGCAGTATGACCGTGCGGAGTAGGCCGCTCGCCCAACACTTCGGACAGGCAACGTACGTCGCCGCCGCCAGCAACGCCAGCAGCAACAGGCATTGAGCCACGCCGGGCAACAGTTCGGTGACCGGCGCGGCAAGCAATTTGCGGCACAACGCCAACTTCTCTTTGCGGAAACGGTTGGCCAGAAACCCGAAGTGGCGAATCCGCTGAAATCCAGGAGGCAAGACGTGGATCAGGAACCGGCGGATGAACTCATCGGCGGCCAGCGTCATCCGCCGCGAGTTGTGTTTGTGCCGGTGACGGTAGTCTTTCCACTGGAAGGTGACTTCGCTTGGGCCGACGGCGAGCAACCGGTCATTGGAGAGAGCGACGCGATGGGTAGACGCGCAGCACGGCCAGCAGGCGGGGCGAGAGCATGGCGTAGCGGTCCTTGGCGCCCTTGCCCTGTTGCACGCGAATGAGGTGGCGCCGGGAATCGATATCGACGATGCGCAGCGCCACGGCTTCGGAAATGCGCAAGCCGGCGCCGTAGCAAGCCATCAGAACGGCGCGGTATTTGAGACTGGGAACGTGGCGGAAGAAGTGCTCCACCTCTTCGGGACTGAGGATGACGGGGAGCCGTTCGGGCCGCTTGACGCGGGGGAAACAGGCGGAGCCCCAGGGCATTTCCAGCGTCTTTTGATAGAGAAACTGGACGGCGGAGGCGAAGGTGTTGATGCTTTCGGGCGAGAGCCTGCGCTCGTTCAAAAGATAGAGTTGATATTGGCGGATGGCCTCCAGGTCGAGATGTTCGGGGCTGGTGTTGTAAGACTTCGCGTCTCAGGAATACCAGGCTAAGCCTGGCTGATCTTGTGAATTGAAAGGAATTCACCATGTAAATTGCTCATTCGTGCATGTAGCGGAACCGGAGCGAGTCGGAGCAATCCGGCTGGTGGAAACCGGGGAAGCAAACCTGCGAGCCGTAACGCAAGTGAACCCGATTCGGCCTCGTGACGCTAGTGGAGGTGGCCAGTCTGCCTAAGATGATGAAGCCTGAGATCGGCGGGGAAGCAATGAGCACGCACTCGCCGGACCTTCCGGGGTGGTTGGGGACAGCGCGCAGGGACAGATCAGTCGAGGAACCTGGGAGACCCGGCAGGGCGGGGAAAGGGCAACCGGACCCCGGCGGCCCGAGGGAATACATAACCGAGGGACGGCCCTGGCCGGGAGTCGGAGAGGCCCATAGTAGCGCGGAAGTCCGTCAACGCGGATGGAGCGAAGGGGCCTTACTGAAACATTGCTGATGTAAGAAGGAAGGAGAACCGCTTGGAAGAAATTCCCACTACGGAACAACGGCAGCATATCGAAGCCCTGAAGAAACAGGCGAGCGGAGACGGACTGCCGGATAAACTCTCTTTGCTGAGACAGAAGCTGAACCAAAAGGCCAAGCAGGAGCCGAAGTTCCGGTTTTATGTGCTGTATGACCGGATCTACCGGCGCGATGTGCTGGAGGCGGCATGGGCGCGGGTGCGGGCCAACAAGGGTGCGCCCGGGGTGGACGGGGTTTCGATCGAACAGATCGAAGCGTCGGAAGCCGGTGTGAAAGGATTTCTGGATGACATTCAGGAATCGCTGCGCACCAAGACCTATACGCCGAAAGCGGTACGGCGCGTCTACATACCGAAAGCGAATGGGAAGCAACGGCCGTTGGGGATACCGACGGTGCGCGACCGGGTGGTCCAGATGGCGGCCCTGTTGATCTTGGAGCCGATCTTCGAAGCAGATTTCGAGGATTGTTCTTATGGGTTTCGTCCTGGGCGGTCGGCCCACCAGGCGCTGGAGGAGATACGCGGGCATATCAAGGCCGGGTATCAAGCGGTGTATGACGCGGACCTAAAAGGCTATTTCGACTCGATTCCGCACGACAAGCTTCTGGCTTGCGTGCGCATGCGAGTGGTGGACCGGAGTGTGCTTACGATGATCCGGATGTGGCTGGAAACCCCAGTCGTAGAACCGGGTGAGGAGGGCAAGCCGGAACGATGGAGTCGACCGCGGAAGGGTACTCCCCAAGGCGGTGTGATTTCGCCGCTGCTCAGTAACTTGTACCTGCATTGGTTCGACAAGCTGTTTCATCGGGCCGATGGGCCGGCCCAGTGGGCGAAGGCCGAGATGGTGCGCTATGCCGACGATTTCGTGGTGCTGGCGCGCTATCAAGGGAGCCCACTGACGGGCTGGATAGAATCGAAACTCGAAGGCTGGCTGGGATTGGAGATCAATCGGGAGAAGACGCGCGTGGTGAACCTAAAGGAGGAGGGAGAGAGTCTGGATTTTCTGGGATTCACGTTCCGCTACTACGACGACCTGAAAGGGCAGGGGTGGCGGTATCTCAACGTGAGTCCGTCGGCAAAGGCCCTGAAGAAGGAACGGGAAAAGCTGCACGAGATGACGGACCATCGTCAATGCTTTAAGCCGATCCCGCAACTGATTGAGGAACTGAACCGGCACCTGGAAGGCTGGAAGAACTACTTCGACTTTGGGTATCCGCGTGTAGCTTTTGGAGAGATCAACTCGTACGTTCGATACCGTCTCGCGCAACATCTGAGACGGCGCAGCCAACGGCCCTTCCGCCCGCCGGAAGGAGTCAGCTACTACGAGCGGATCCAGCGTTTTGGGCTGGTGCGTTTATAGGCTGGCAGCCCGCAACTGCCTGCGCAAGCCTGCGGCGAGGGTTTCAGGAGAGCCGGATGCCGGGAAATCCGCTTGTCCGGTTCGACGAGGGGAGAGTGGGTCGCACCGCAAGGTGTCGCTTTCTCTCCTACTCTACCGAGAGGTATGCCCCCACCGCCATCGCCGCCACCGCGCGGGGCCGTCGCCGTATTCATCGCCATAACCGCTTCATCTCAGCCAAGACTATAGTCTATGGAACTATAGTCTGTATCGTAGCAGTATTGAGCTGCGCATGCAACAGCATCGCAGCCGGCGTGCTGCAAGGCCCACCGCTGAAGAAGCGTTTGGCCAGGTCCTCAAGGAACTCCGGCGACAGCGCGGCATTTCGCAAGAGGAACTCGCATTCAAGAGCGGATATCATCCCACGTACGTTAGCCTGCTTGAACGGGGCCAGAAGAGCCCTTCCCTGAGGACCATCATGAGTTTGTCCACCGCACTCGACACGCAGCCATCGGAGATCCTGCGCCAAGTCGAGAAGCTTACCGTCTGAGCGGCCTCGATCTGAGCAAAGATAAATGCTTCTCGGATTTACCACAGAACACCGCGACGTCGAAGCAGTAACGTCCCACGGCGTTCGATGAGGTATGGATGACGCCAGAACCGTTCTTTATTTTCAGCCGTTGATCAAGTACGCCGCCGGCCGCCCCTTCACCTCTGC
>JBAVDD010000136.1:0-3743 GCA_049587035.1 Acidobacteriaceae bacterium
AGGCATAGCAGTATGCGTACCCAGCGCAGGCAACACATCCACCAACGCGTCCCCATAAAACTCCCACGCCATCTCGGTAAGCTCACCAGCCTTCGAATGAAACCGAGTAAAGTCCGGAGGCACAGCCAACACCCGCTTCCGCTCCCCAAGCTTCCCCAGCGCCTCGCGCAACCCCGCACGAATCTCCGCCGCCGACATCTCCATCTCGCTCGAACCAACTGCAAAAAATAAGCTCATCGCCACAACCTTCTTTCCACCTGCGCGAACCTTCATAGAATATCGCCCTCAGCGTTATCCTGTACGCTGGCGCTGCAACCCCCGCGCCTCGGAGCCCGACCGTGTCAGAGATCATCACCCCCCGCCGCCTCACCACCCCCGAGTTCCACGCCCGCGTCCACGCCCTCAACCCCACCATCGCCGTATTCGACTGCGACGGCACCCTCTGGTCCGGCGACGCCGGCTCCGCCTTCATGCACTGGTCCATCGACACCAAACTAATCTCACCCCAACAAATCGACTGGATCAACCAGCGCTACGAAGGCTACAAAAACAACACCGTATCCGAGTACGACATCTGCGGCGACATGGTCACTGTCTACCGCGACCTCCCCGCCGCAACCCTCCGCTCCGCCGCCGCCCACTTCTTCGCCGACTACATCGAACCCAACATCTTCCCCGAGCTGGCCCTCCTCATCTCCGAGCTCCAATCCAACGGCTGCGAAATCTGGGCCGTCTCCTCCACCAACGACTGGGTCATCGAAGAAGGCGTCCGCCGCTTCAACATCCCCTCCGACCACGTCCTCGCCGCCCGCGTAGAAATCGAAAACGGCATCATCACCAACCGCCTCATCCACGTCCCCACCGACGAAGACAAAGTAGAAGCCCTCCGCCGCATCGGCATCACCGCCACCGACAACCCTCCCCACGTAGTCTTCGGCAACTCCATCCACGACGCCGCCATGCTCTCCATCGCCTGCAGCCCCACCGGCCTCTGCGGAGCCTTCCCCGTCAACCCCTCCACCGGCCTCCTCGAACGCAGCGCCACCGAAGGCTGGCCCGTCTACTACCCCGCATCCATCACCGTTTAGCCGCTACCTCGCGAAACACTCATCAGGCCTCGGTAGACTAATCCAGCTCCACCAACGTCTACACTCATCAGAGACGTGAAAGACCCCATTCGCAAGCTCGACGAGCCTCGACCCGCCCCAACCCCCAAGCCCGTGCGCCGCGTCGCCGCCGCCCTCATCGTCCGTGGCGAAAACTCCACCCGAGAAATCTTCATCTGCCAGCGTCGCGCCGGCCATCCCATGGGTCTCAAGTGGGAGTTCCCCGGCGGCAAAATCGAGCCCGGCGAAACCTCTCCCCAGGCCCTCGCCCGCGAGCTCAATGAAGAACTATACATCGACGCCACCATCGGCGACCGCATCACCACCGTCCACCACACCTACCGCAACGGCGGCGCCCTCGAAATAGAATTCTTCCTCGTCCGCGACTTCCAGGGCGAGCCCGTCAACCGCATCCCCATCTTCCAACAGATGCTCTGGACCCCCTTCGCCGCGCTCCCCGGCTACGACTTCCTCGCCGCCGACCTAACCCTGATCCGCGATCTCGCAGACGGCAAACTCCTCTAACGCTGCCTCGACCGTTGCCTTTTTAGTTTGTCATCCCGCAGGGATCTGCAGTTGCAGTTGCACTTGCCTTTCTAGCTGTCATTCCGCAGCGAAGCGAAGGAATCTGCTTTTGCCTCTGCCTTTGCCATCTAGGCCAGCACTCCTGCACCAAACCACCACGCAAAGCCCCTCGCCGTCCGCGCAGGACCTACCCCATCTGGTGCAGCGTCTGCCACATCATCACCAACGTCAACCCCACCACAATCACGGTAGTCGCCCAGGCAATCCAGTTAAACCACCGCGAGTTCGTGTGCCGTCCCATCAGCGACTTGTTATTCACCAGCTTCAACATGAAGTACAGCACGAACGGCAGCAGCACTCCATTCAGCACCTGGCTAAGAATCGTCATCGTCACCAGCGGAAACTTCGGGATCAGCACCACCGCCGCTCCCGCCGCAATCAGCAGGGTATACAGCCAATAAAAGAACGGAGCCTGCGAGAACTTCTTATCAACCCCACTCTCAAATCCCAGCCCTTCGCAAACGCTATAAGCGGTAGAGATCGGCAACACACTAGCCGCAAAGAACGACGCGTTGAACAACCCTGCCGCAAACAAAATGTAAGCAAAATCTCCCGCTAGCGGTCGCATCGCCTGCGCCGCATCCGACGGCACATTGATATTCCGCATCCCATGCGTCCACAGCGTAGCCGCACAGGCCACAACAATGAACCACCCCACAATATCCGTGAAGAACGACCCCACAATCACGTCCAGCCGCGACGCCGCATACTGCTTGATCGAAACGCCCTTCTCCACAATCGACGACTGCATATAAAACTGCATCCACGGAGAGATCGTAGTCCCAATCACGGCCACGACCATATAGATATAGTTGTGGTCCCGCCACACCCCGCGCCCCGGCACCTTCACCGTCTCCACCAGCGCTTCATGCCAGTTCGGCTGCGCCAGCACGCCCGCCGCAATGTAGCAGATATAAAAAACACTCGCGATCAGAAAGATCTTCTCAACGCTCTTGTAATCGCCCTTCACCACCAGCGCCCAAACCGCAATCGCGCAAATCGGTACGCTCGCATACTTGCTCACATGGAACAGCTGCAACGACCCAGCAATCCCCGAAAACTCGGCAATCACATTCCCAAAGTTCACCACCACCAGCAGCAACATCAACATGAACGTCATCCGCAGACCAAACTCTTCGCGGATCAAATCGCTCAAGCCTTTGCCGGTCACCACGCCCATCCGAGCGCACATCTCCTGCACCACGATCAGCGCAATCGTAATCGGAATCATGGTCCAAAGAAGGTGGTACCCATACTGCGCACCAGCCTGCGAGTAGGTAAGAATCCCACCCGCATCGTTGTCCACGTTGGCCGTAATAAACCCAGGCCCCAGCACCGCAAAGAACATCAGGATGCTGAACCGATACCGCTTCCACACACTACTCACACCAGCACCGCCACCGTCGGAGTAGCGCGAAGCCCACCGCCAGGAAGGCCAAAGCTCAAACACAAAAAGATTCTCCGCATGGTCCCTCCTAGGCTCCTCTAGACTAACCCGGAGAAAGCCCTTCCGGCGTCAACCCGCCTTCAATCTACCGACCAATCGTCACCCGTCCACAAATCTGTCATCTCGACCGAAGCGCAGCGCAGTGGAGAGACCTGCAGCCCCGCTCGAACCAGCACTCCCCTAAACCCCTTTCGCCACGCGAAGCCTATCGCCGTCCGCGCAGGACGTCCACAATCTTCCCCACCTGCGCATCATTCGAGTACCCACTCCGCACCGCCCGCTCTCTCCCCGCCCGCGCAATCCTCTCCCGCGCTCGCTCATCTGGCAGATACCGCGCGATCATCGCCGCGCACTCCTCAAACCCCGTAAAGAACACGGCCTCTTCCCCCTCCGCAAACCTCTCCACATGCCCCGCCGACCGCTCTGCCAGCAAGAACCCACCACAAGCCGCAATCTCAAAGCTCTTATGCACAAACTCATCCTGGTTCGAGTGCGTAATAAAACTCAAATTAATCTTCGACCGCCAAACCGCCTCGCGATACTCTCGCCCGTACAACTCCGTCCCCGTATAAAGCGCCTTTGCAGCCTCAGCATCCAACCGCTCC
>JBAVDD010000137.1:0-9463 GCA_049587035.1 Acidobacteriaceae bacterium
ACCAGAATGTAAGGAAACGGATGAGGACTCCTGTAAAGGTGTCCGTGCCTTCGTTTCTTTTGATCATTTGAAGTGGAGTTCGTAACGCTAGACGCACCGTTTCGAACTCTCAGGAGCCAGTGAGGACCTGAGAGCAAGTGAGGGCCTAGGGAGGCCCTATTGATGCCGCGGCTTTTATTCGCTTGAACTTCAAGCGCGGGGTGGGAGTGCAGACGATACCCACCCTGTCACAACTTAACAGGCAAGATACCAAGCAAAAGAACCTAGTAACAGGCTGTTGAGTAGTTTTGATCTCGCTGTTGTCTTCGTCTCATTTGTGCAAGTACGCAAGCGCTGCAGAAGTTGTTCCTCGAATAAACAAAGTTTTTCGCTGTACCAACGCCGCCTCAGGACTTCCCGGGCGGTAGTCGCCTTTGAAGAAGTTCGGACTCCTATCGATCTTCTCCAAAACAGGTTTTTCAAGATATTTCTACAATTTTCTGTGAGGACCATACCATGATGCGAATCGACCTTAAGCGGCTAGGAATGCATATCCTTGCCGTTCTCCTGCTCGTCATCCTCGTCTCCGGGGTATCTCCAGCATTTGGTCAAGCAACCAGCACGGGAACTGTCGTAGGTACCGTCACTGACCAGAGCGGCGCGGTCATCTCCGACGTCGTGATTACGGTGACCGACCTTTCGACCAACCAGGCCCGCACCGTGAAGACGACGAAGACAGGTCAGTACATCGTGGTGAACCTGCCTCCAGCCAACTACAGCATCACGGCGACCAAGACTGGCTTCTCCGTTGCTGAAGTGGCAAGCGAGGAGGTCACCGTCGGCTCTCAGTCCAACGCCAACTTCAAGCTGGCCGTTGGCGCGGTGAATGAGACGGTCGAGGTGACCGAGACCGCCTCCGATCTTCAGACCCTGAACGCCACGATCGGCGCCACCGTGGACTCCACACAGATCGACAATCTGCCCTCAATGGGACACGATATATCTACTTTCTTGACGCTGCAGCCCGGCGTTAGCCCTGAGGGCAGCGTCGGCGGCACGGTCAGTGACCAGGCCAGCTTCTCGGTCGATGGCGGCAACAACTCAAGCGACATGGACGGCAGCATGCAGAGTTACACGGGGTCATTCGCTGGCGACCCCACCGGCTTCACCGGCAACGGCGCCTCCGGCGTCATGCCGACCCCCGCTGACAGCGTGGAAGAGTTCAAGTCCAATACAGCCAACCAGACCGCGGACTTCAACAACTCCTCGGGCGCCCAGATTGAGGTTGTGACCAAGCGCGGCACGGACAAGTGGCATGGCACGGCTTACGATTACTACTTCGACTACAAAGCCAATGCCAACACCTGGGACAACAACCTGACTGGGACACCGATCGCCAACACGATCGACAATCGCTACGGCTTTGCCGGCGGCGGCCCGATCATCCCAAAGAATATCCTGGGCGGCAAGACATATTTCTTCGGCAACTACGAGGCTTATCGCTACCGTGCGGCTATTACCTACGAGCGCTCGGTGCCTTCCGCCGACATGCGCGCCGGTATCCTGCACTTCAAAGACTCCTCGGGTGTTCTACAGCCCTATGACCTCAATGCTTTGGATCCCCGCGGTCTCGGAATTGCGCCGGACATGAAGACGCTCTGGGACACGTACGAGCCGGCCGGTAATGATACCGCGTGCAGTGGCATCTCCGGAAGCGCCTGCGACGGCGTCAACCAGATCGGCTTCAAGGGGAATCTGCCGACACCTTTCCGGAGCGACTTCGCCGTCGCCCGTCTAGATCATGATTTCGGCAAGAATTGGCACTTCATGGCGAGCTATCGCTATTACCGCCAGGAGAATCAGAATAATGCTCAGGTTGATATTGGCGGCTTCTTTGCAGGCGACAAGCTTGGCATCCCTGCCTCCCGCTCCAGCCGTCCGCAGCAGCCCTGGTATCTGGTCACGCAGGTAACGACCAACATCACGTCCCGCATGTCAAACGACTTCCATTACAGCTACCTGCGCAACCTCTGGTCGTGGAATGATTCCAACGCGCCGGCCCAGATTTCCGGTCTTGGCGGTGCGCTCGAGCCCGGCGGCGAGACCGCAAGCACCGTCCTCGCTCCGTTCAACGTCAATGCCCAGGGCATCCGCACCCGCTTCTGGGACGGCAAAGACAACTTCTTCAGCGACAACGTCACCTACCTGAGGGGCAATCACCTGATCCAGTTCGGTGGCCAGTACCAGCACAACTTCAACTACCACCAGCGCACCGATAACGGTGGCGGCATTAACTTCACCACCACCTACCAGGAGGGCAGCTCCGGTGGCACCGGCGCCAACAACTTCGCGATGACCGGCCTGCAAGCAAATGGATACCCCACCGGCACGGGCGAGAATCGCGACGCGGCTGAGGTCCTTGGCATGGTTACAGCCTCCCAGGTGGCATACACCCGCAGTGGCGACAACCTTACCCTCAACGCGCCGCTGACCCCAGCGTCGGACAAAGTCACCATCCCCTACTACAACGTCTACTTCTCCGATACCTGGCATATGAAGCCCAGCCTGACCCTCACCTACGGCATGGGGTACACGCTGGAGATGCCGCCTACCGAAGCCACCGGCAAGCAGGTCGTCCTCGTCGACGCGGCCGACGAACCGGTCTCAACGCTGGACTATTTCACGCAGCGCAAGGACCAGGCCCTCAAAGGCGAGGTCTATAACCCCGAACTCGGCTTCGCGCTGGTGCATAACGTCGGCAACCATGACAAGTATCCTTACGACCCCTTCTATGGTTCGTTCAGTCCTCGCTTGGGCCTCGCCTGGAATCCGAACTTCAGCACGGACGGTTTCATGGGTAGAGTCTTCGGCGGCAGCTCAACGGTCATCCGCGCCGGTTATGGCCGTGTCTACGGACGCTTGAACGGTGTTGACCTGGTGCTGGTACCGCTGCTGGGTGTCGGCCTCATCCAGGCGGTTCAGTGCAACGCGCCGCTTGCAGACGGTACGTGCGGAGTAGCTGGGTCAGGCACAGACACGACCGGCTTCCGCATCGGAGAGGACGGCAACACCGCACCCTTGGAGGCTGCGACGCAGACGCTTCCTCAGCCGATCTACCCGGGTTACAACAGCGGAGCCACCTCAGCCGGCGAAGCTCTGGATCCACACTTCCGGCCTAATTCAGTGGACTCCTTCGATCTGACGATTCAACGCCAGATTAAAGGCCGCAACCTCATCGAAGTCGGATACATCGGTCGGCTGATCCATAACGAGTACCAGCCGTACAACCTGAACGCTGTTCCCTACATGATGACGCAGGGCGGACAGAGCTTTGCCCAAGCCTATGCGGCGCTCGAAACAGCACTCGGGTGCGCAACTTCGGCGGCTCAGTGCGGCGCCAACGGCACCCCCTCGGTAGCTGCGCAGCCTTTTTTTGAGACTGCTCTCGCGGGTACCGGCTATTGCACCGGCTACACCAGTTGCACCGCGGCCGTGATGGCAAAGGAAGGCCCCAGTGGCACCGGCAATCTCACCGCGCAGGACGTATGGCACATGTGGTCGGATCTTGACGGCGGCGTGAATAAACCCGGCGGAGGCTTCAACTTTGCCCCCACCATGGAGAACACAGCTATCCAGGGCCAGGCCAACGGAGCAAACGGGCAGGCCACCTCTGGTATCGCGCTGAACGCCAGCACGGGCTACGGCAACTATCACGGCGGCTTCGTTACCTTCAAGACCACCAGCTACCACGGCCTCACGGCGCAGGCGAACTTCACCTATAGCAAGGCGCTCGGAACCGGCGCCGTGGCCCAGGCCAGCAGCGAATACACTCCCAACGATCCATACAACCTGGGCAACATGTATGGTGTGCAGTACACCAACCATAAGTTCATCTTCAACACCTTCATGGTTTGGGAGACGCCGTGGTACAAGAAGCAGGAGGGCGCGCTGGGCCGCATTGCCGGCGGCTGGACCATCGCTCCCATCTTCGTTACTGGCAGTGGCGCCCCACTCTATTGCAACACCAACACGGACGGCGGCTCCTTCGGCGAATCCGACAGCACCAACTACTCGTCGAACGAGCAGTGCGTCTTCACCAGCAAGTACACGGGAGGCGTGAGCACCCACCGCAATGTGAACGGCTCGGTCGATCCGTATGGTAACAACGTCGGTGACGCAACGGCCGGAAGTGGCGAGGCGGCAATCAATATGTTCAAAAACCCGGCCGCAGTGTTCGATCAGGTTCGGGCTCCCATCCTCGGCATCGATACCAAGAATCCGGGAACGGGACCCATCTCTAGCCTGCCCTACTGGAACATGAATCTGAGCATCTCGAAGACGGTTCGAGTTGCCAGCCGCGCCACGGTGGAGTTGTACGTGATCTCCACTAACGTATTCAACCACCTGGACTTCGCCAACCCAAGTCTATCGCTCAGCTACACCGATGGATGGGGCGTGATCAACGGCCAGGGCAACTCACCGAGGAACATGCAGTTCGGTGCCCGTATCCGCTATTAAGTCACCATAACCACCAATTCGAAGGGCCGGGAGCTGAAGCTTCCGGCCTTTCTTTTTCCTTCTGGAGATATAGCCTGCACGACTTTGTTTGGCTGCCCGAATCGGCCGCATGCGAGGAATAAGAAATGTGCGTACTATTGGCGCGAGGACTCAAGCTTATGCAAATTGCGCGTTCCAGATGGCTTTGCATCCTGATTGGCTTCACCATCGCAGCTCCGCTGATGTTCGCTCCGCCGTTGAAGGCACAGGGCGATTGCGCGGCGATGTATAAGACGCTTGCCGATGCCCAGGCCAAGCTCCACAGTATGCCGGCTCATGTCTATACGACTTCGAAGATTGGCAGCCAAACGTTTAACTCGGAGATGATCTACGCCGGCGGATCGATGTATATGAAGATGAATGGCAAATGGACTTTGGCCGGTTCGATTAAAGATATGGAAGCGTCAGAGAAGACGCTGCAACACAAGGCAAGCGCCAAAGACAGCTGCCGTCGCTTGAGTGATGGGGCGGTCAACGGACAGATGGCGGCGGTTTATTCCTCGCACTCCGTGTCTCCCAAGGGGACGATGGATATGCAGATTTGGATCTCCAAGGCTCAGGGGCTGGTGCTGCGCACGGATATGAATGGTGACAACGGCAAAGTCGTCAACTCGACGCGCTACGAATACGGGAACGTCAAGCCGCCGATTTAACTCGGGCCTCGGGCTTCTATTGCCTTATGCGGACCTTAGACCTGGCACCGCGGCCTACCCCCTCCCCCTGTGACTTAGCGGCATGGAGTCTTCAGGGGTGCGCGGTGTGGGTTGGCTAAATCCGGCGGCGTCCAAAGATGAAGTAGAGGAGCACGATGACGAGGATGATGTCGATGATGCCGCCACCGTAGTAGCCGTAGCCGGGGCCTATGTAGTAGCCGCCGCCGCCGAAGAGGAGGATCAGGATGATTAGGAGAATGATCATCTTGGCAAGGATGCCGGTGGTGGGATGTGGGGTTGTCTGGGGTGGGCGGAGGAGTAGGGGTAGTCTTCGGGGAGTTGGCAGAGGTGGGAGCGGACTGGGTTCTGGTGGATGTAGTCGCGGTGGGCGATGAAGTCGGCGCGGTCGCGCATGCGGCGGTCGGTGAAGCCTCGCTGCCATGTGGGGAGTTTCGATTCGAGCTTGCGGGAGAAGCCGCCCTTGATTAGCTGGATGGCTCGTTCGAGGGTGATGGCCTGTGGTGTGAGGAGGAGATGGATGTGGTCTGGCATGATGACGAAGGCGTGGAGTTTGTAGTGGCCTTCGTGGCGGTAGTGCTGGAGGGTTTCGAGGAAGTGTTGGGCTGTGGCTTCTACCTGGAAGAGCCGCCGCCGGTTGTGGGTTTGGGTGGTGATGAAGAAGGTGCCGTGGCTTGTTGCTCTGGTGGGGGTGGCCATGGGGTTTGTCCAAGCGTACCTCGGCCGCTAAAGCCGCTGCAAGGGACCCTCGGAGGGCATGGCTTCAGCCATGCCGAAAGGACAGGCTGTCTATTGGCCTTCAGGCCCTGAGGTGGGTTTGGGTTTGGTGGCCCGGGGGAGATGGCCAGGCGTACCTCAGCGGCTAAAGCCGCCGTATGGGTGGGGGTTTATGGCACGGCTGAAGCCGTGCCCCTTCGAGAATTCCGTGGTGATGACCTAAGCTACATACCGAGGAGTTGATCGCAACTCGGGCCTTTCTCGGATCATTTCCTCTACCTGTAAAAAATCTGCTCTCTGACTCATAATGAAGCGCTCTGCATGAACCACCTGTAAGGCGTTTAACCTAGTCACATTAGCGGGGGTAAGAAGAAATGGTTTTCCGGTCTTCATAGATTGCAGGAGCCTTTCCGCTTCGAATCCAGCCGCACCAGGAAGAGTTGACGCTGCTTCAACCGGAGCGACTAGCGTTGGACAGAGCAACGCTAGAGTGAGATGAGGAGTGAGTGGAAGGTAAATTTCTATCCCGTCGCAAGCCAATCCTCTGTTCCCAATGACGCCCTCGGTCGGTGTTGAGTTTTGACGCACTACGGGTTCATCGCCAATGAAAAGAAATTGATTGGAGCGTGTTTTTTGTAATGCCCAAACTTTATTCAGCAGCGCAGGAGCGTATTCCTTTATGGTTTTCGGCAGGTCTATCAACTGTGCCAGTTTTTCTTCATCTTCGCTTTGCTCTGGAACGCCCGCAAATATGGCCTTCTCTTTGCCGCCCAGCTTTTCGCAAAGCAGGTCATATGCTTGTGCCATGGAAGCACGCCACGCTTTGCCCCGCACTATCTGAGCCACTAAAAACACAACAACAGCAGCCTGTTCGTCTGGAGTCATTCGCGTAAGATCTTCGTGTTCAACCAATGTCGCTATTACTGGGGCCGCATCGGCCTCTATTTTCCCTAGCCTTGATTCGAAACTGATCGTAAGACCGTCCTCTATTTTTGCGTCATAGTAATAGCGCTCGGAGGCTACGTCCCGAACAGGGCTCTTGTAGGCCTTTGATGTTCGTTTATCAAAAACCCACAGTTGATCCTCTCCAACTATTCGAAAATTCCTGAGCAAGAACTGAGGTATGTAGTGTTGCTTTTTGGTTCTATTAGCCATAGTGCCCTCTAACATGAAGAGCCGCAGTCCGTAGACTGCGGCTCTTCTTTAGGTTGCGTCGTAATCCTAGCTGCAGCCGCTGGTGGAGCCGCATTCCATGCAGCGGTAGCAGCTGCCGTTTCTGGTCATGATGGAGCCGCAGGTGCTGCAGCTGGGGCTGTCGCCCATGTCGTACATGGACTTCATGGCGCTGGCTGTGTGGAAGACGCTGCGGTCTACGGTGGTGTCCAGCGGGGTGGCCTGGTCGATGCCGCTGCGGGCGGTCAGGTCGCTGGAGATGGAGGCCTGGGGATCGGTGGCGATTCCCTGCTGGGGTGGGTTGCGGTCGGTGTGCTGGAAGGCTTCGCCGTGGAGCTCGTGGGTGGCGGGGGTGGTTGATGCCACTTCACCTGCAGGTCTCTCCACTTCGCTGTGCTCCGGTCGAGATGACAGAGCGGAGGGGGTTCCGGAGGGCAGCGCGGCGGCTAGCGTGGGCTGCTTGAGGTTGGCGAAGAGGTCCAGCTGCTGGCCGCTCAGGAAGCGGAGCTGCATCCAGCGGAAGATGTAATCCATGATGGACTTGGCGTAGCCCAGCTCTTCGTTGCCGGTCCAGCCGGAGGGTTCGAAACGGGTGTGGGCGAACTTTTCGCAGAGCACCTTGAGCGGCACGCCGTGCTGGAGGGAGAGGGAGACCGCTGTCGCGAACGAATCCATCAAGCCGGATATCGTGGAGCCTTCTTTGGCCATGCGGATGAAGATTTCGCCGGGCTGGCCGTTGGGGTAGAGACCTACGGTGATGTAGCCCTCGTGGCCGGAGATGCCGAACTTGTGGGTGATGGACATGCGCTCGGCCGGGAGGCGGTGACGGACGGCGCGCGGGGGCGACTGGGCGTCGAGTGCGTCGGAGTTCTGGTTGGTGGCGGCGATGACGGCGGCCAGCTTGGTTTGCGCGTCGGCTAGCTGCTGCTGGGCAGTGGCTACTTCAGACTGCGATGCCGCTAACGCTGCGCTGACAGCTGACAGCTTTTCGGTGTTGGCTGTGGCGTTGGCGTCGACGCTGGTTCCCTTCTTGTCGGCGTCGGTCTGCGCGGTGACGTTGAGAGGCTGCGTGCCCTTGGAGCCGTCGCGGTAGATGGCTACGGCCTTGAGGCCGAGGCGCCAGGATTCGGTGTAGGCGTCGGCGATGTCCTGGACGGTGCAGTCGTTGGGGAGGTTGACGGTCTTGGAGATGGCGCCGGAGAGGAAGGGCTGCGTGGCCGCCATCATCTTGACGTGGCCGGTCCAAGAGATGGTGCGAGTTCCCTTGGCGGGCTTGAAGGAGCAGTCGAATACGGCGAGGTGCTCGGGCTTGAGGCCGGGTGCGCCTTCGATGGTGCCGGTGGCGTCGATGTAGTTGACGATGCCTTCGACTTCGCTGTCCTTGTAGCCGAGCTTGAAGAGGGCGCCGGGGACGGTGTTGTTGACGATCTTGATCATGCCGCCGCCGACGAGCTTCTTGTACTTGACGAGGGCAAGGTCGGGCTCGATGCCGGTGGTGTCGCAGTCCATCATGAAGCCGATGGTGCCGGTGGGCGCGAGGACGGTGACCTGGGAGTTGCGATAGCCGTACTGCTCGCCGAGAGCAAGCGCGGTGTCCCATGCGTCCTGGCTGGCGGACTTGAGCTCGAAGAGCTGCGGGGCTACGAAGCCGGCGGCGTCCTCGTAGCCCGAGGCTGCGGGGCGGAGGGTGCGGTCGATGTTGTTGACCTCGGCGCGGTGCATGCGGATGACATCGAGGAAGGGCTCGCGGTTGACGAAGTAGCCGGGGCAGGCGCCGGGGGCGATGTCGGAGGTGCCGCTCATTGTGCGGTCGAGCTGCTGGGTGAGCGGGGTGGCAGCGCCGAGCGCGGGTGCGGTTGCGGCGATGCGCGCGGACTGGGCATACGCATCCCCACAAAGGATTGAAGTGAGGGTAGCAGCGTAGGCGCGGCCGGCGTCGGAATCGTAGGGCAGGCCGCGGTCCATGAGTAGCGCGCCCAGGTTGGCGTAGCCGAGGCCTAGCGGGCGGTAGTCGTGCGAGTTCTTCGCGATCTGCTCGGTGGGGTAGCCGGCTGCGTCCACGATGATCTCCATCGCGGTAGTTACGACGGCGATGGCGTGACGGTAGGCGGAGACGTCGAACTGGCCGCCGGGGGTGAGGAACTTCATGAGATTGAAGGACGCGAGGTTGCAGGCGGAGTCGTCGAGGAACATGTACTCCGAGCAGGGATTGCTGGCGTTGATGCGGGCGGTGTTCTTGCTGGTGTGCCAGCGGTTGATGGTGGTGTCGTACTGCATGCCAGGGTCGCCGCACTGCCAGGTGGCCTCGGCGATCTGGTGCATGAGGTCGCGGGCGCGGTACTCCTTGACGGGCTCCCTGCCTTTGA
>JBAVDD010000138.1:0-16967 GCA_049587035.1 Acidobacteriaceae bacterium
GTGGATGGCGTCGATGGTGGGGTCGGCGAAGGCAGCGTGGAGGTCGGCGGCGCGGTCCTGCGCGGTTCCGGCGTAGTAGAGGGGGCCGCGGTCGAGGGCGTGGGACATGAGGATGGTTTGGTAGCCTGCGGCTTCGAGCGCGGCGCGGCCCTGGGCTACTAGTTCGGGTTTAGCTGCCGAGGCGGGTGAGACGATGGCGATGCGGCTTCCCTGCTGGAGTTTTGGGCGGGGGGTGATTGGAGGGGGGACTTCAGGCAAAGTCTACCTCGCCGGAGCAGATGATTTCGGCGGTGCCGGTGAGGAGCATCTGGCTGGAGTTGTCGGGCCAGACTACGCGCTGCGTGCCGCCTTGCGCTGTTGCGGAGAGCGAGCGGGCGGTGTTGTTGAGGACCATGGAGGCGGCGGAGGAGGCGCAGGTTCCGGTGCCGCTGGAGGTGGTGGGGCCGCAGCCGCGTTCGTAGATGCGGAGGGCGATGTGGTCGGGGGCGAGGGTGCGGACGAACTCGACGTTGGTGCCGTGGGGAAAGGCCGGGTCGACGGCGAGGAGAGCGCCGAGTTGCTGCCAGGTGAGGCCGTGGGGGCTGAAGTTCTCGTGGGCAGCAAAGAGGACGAAGTGGGGATTGCCCATGTCGACGACGGCGCCGTGGATGGGTTCGGAGATGCCGGCGACCTGGATGGTATGCGGTGTGACGGTTGGAACGCCCATGGAGGTTTCGATCCAGAACTCGGGGCCGTCGCGACGGATGAGGCGGCAGGAGCGGAGACCACCGCCGGTGCCGATTGTGACTTCGTGGAGGTCTTCGCTGGCGGCGAGGCAGGCGGCGACGCAGCGGGTGCCGTTGCCGCTGAGTTCGGCTTCGCCACCGTCGGAGTTGAAGAGACGGAGAAAGAAGTCGTCGTTGGGCTTGCGGGTGAGGAATTCGATGCCGTCGGCGCCGATGCCGGTGTTGCGGCTGCAGAGCTTGATGGCCATGGCGGCGTGGTGATTCTGGGCGTGGACTTCATCGATGATGAGGAAGTCGTTGCCATAGGCGTGGGCTTTGATGAAAGGGATGCGGCTCATTCTTCCTCGAAGTCGTTGAAGGTGATGACCTGGTCGGTGGCGTCGGAGGCTTGCAACTGCTGGAACAGGTGGGTATGTGTCTTGCGATTGGCGTTGACGGTGAAGGAGACGCGCTCGATGCCGGCGATGTTGTCGCGGCTCTGCACGGTGAGGCGCTGGCCAACGGAGTCGAGTACATGGAGGATGGCTAGTTGCATGCGGTGATTGGCGATGGTGACTTGCTGGGCGATGAACTCGGAGCGGTCGACGCCGCTGGCGTCTTTGGAAAGGGCGTTGCCGATGTCGGCGCGGACCTCGTAGATCATAGGGTAGCGCTTCCAACCGAGGCGGTTCTCGAAGGTGCCAACGGTTTGCAGCGCGAGGAGAACGAGCAGGGTGGCGGCGGCCGCGACCAGGTAGAGGCCGTCGCCGCAGGTCATGCCGATGGCGGCGACGACGAAGACGGTGGCGGCGCTGGTGAGGCCGAGGACTCGGTTCTTGGTGTGGAGGATGAGGCCCGCGCCGAGGAAGCCGATGCCCTGTACGATGTTGGCGGCTACCTGGCCTTTGTTGGGGGTGGAATCTCCGGCGAGGACGATGCTCATGATGGTGAAGAGCGCCGCACCCATGCAGATGAGGATGTTGGTGCGAAGGCCGGAGTCCTTGTGACGCCACTCGCGCTCAAGGCCGATGACGCCGCCCATGACGCAGGCCATGAGGAGACGCTTGAGCGAGGAGGCGGAGAGAAGCATCTGCTCGGCGGTGGTGACGTGCATGTGGGTGAGGTCCACCATCGAGCCAGAATACTACCGCGGCGGGTGTAGATGTTGCCAGCGCGACGTGTTATGACTCCCGGTTGCGTTGAGGCGAAAAACAGCGCCCGCGAAAGGAGGATGAACGCGGACGCTGATCTTGTTCCGGCCGGATGGGTTATGCTACGGCGGCGGCGACATTGATCTGCTTAGAGAGTTTGGTGAGGACTTCGTCGGCGTGTTGCTCTTCGGCCAGAGTGCGGTCGAGGACCGCTGCATCCTGGTGGTTGCCGAGGATCTCGGCCCAGGTGCGGAGGGTGCCGTAGACGGCGATCTCGTGGTGCTCTACCTGATTGCCGGCGGCGATGAGGAGGACATCGCGGATGCTGTTGTTGGTGGCGTCACTGATCTCGGACTCGGCGGAGCTGATGAGAGCGGCGGTGACTTTGCACTTGGTGTCGTTGGCTTCGCCTTTGGCTGAGTCGAGGATTCGCTCGAGGCGAGTTACGTGTTGCTGAGACTCGGCGAGGTGAGTGCGGAAGGCTTCGGCTAGCTCGGCGCTGGTGGACTTGTCGATCATGGCGGGGAGGCCCTTGTCGACGATCTGCTTTTCGCTGTTGAGAGCGCGTTGCAGCATGTTGATGTAGAGGTCGCGAAGATTATTTAGATCCGGTGTAAAAATTCCCATGGCCCGTTGGCTCCTTGTGTTGCAGACAAACGGCGGCGCTGGTGCGCGAACGCGTGTCTGGTGTAGGTCGTTGGTTGGCGTGCTTTGACCGGTGGAGCGTTCGCACCGGAGTTGTGTGCGTACTGTCGTTTGTACGCTGCTGGTTTGGATGCGTGGCGGGGCGCTCGCGTGGCTTTGCGGGGCGGGTGGATTATTTTGTGGGCGTGGGTGTCCAGAGGAGGGATTGGTAGACGTGCGCGCAGGGTTGGCCGGTGGCGCAGATGACTTCGAGCTCGCCGAGGCCTTTGGGGTGGGCTGCTACGGCTTTGGAGACGGGGTCGCCTTCGATGGCGATGACGTAGGCGGCGGCTTGGGCTGGGTCTTTGAGGGCTATCTGCCAGGTCTGGTTGTCGTCTTCGCTGACCATGCTGCGGAGAGTGCGGCCGGCGGTCTGGACGGCTCCTACATGGTTGGTTAGCGACATCATTACGGGAACGTTCTGCGGCATCTCTTCGAGCGCGGTGGCGATATTGGTTTCGAGCGAGACGCGGGTACTGGCGTTGACGATTCCCTCTTTGAGGACTAGCGGGATGAAGTACATCATGGCGATGCAGTTGGCTACGCAGAGGAGCATGGCGGCGGGTTGCCAGAGGCGCGCGGTGATGAGTGCCCAGTTGGCGGTGCGGGATTTCAGCCAGACTTCGAGGTGCTCGGCGGCGAGGGCGCTATAGACGGCTAGCGCGGGGAGGAGCTCCATGCCGTAGCGGGCGTTGTAGAAGGCGTGCGGCCAGAGCTGCGGGATGAAGATGGGGACCGAGCCGTAGGCTACTGAGTAGATGTAGAACGGGAGTGGGATCCAGAGGAGCAGGGCGAAGGATTCGGCGCGGGCGCGAACGGCTGCGGTGGCGCGGCGGCGGAAGCTAAGCCAGAGGCCGTAGAGGCTGGCAGCCATCAGGGCGAAGCCTGTCTCCCATGCTGCGGCGTCTACCTGCGCGGTGCGGGTGAAGAAGATTGTGGACCAGCCCATGTTGTGCCAGCCGCGATAGTGCTGGCCGGGAGGCGCGGTGCGGCGCTCGATGGCTTTGGCGGAGTAGGGGCCGCGGAGGAAGTCCAGCCAGTCGCCTTCGAAGTGGGTGTTGTACCAGAACCAGAGCAGCGGGCCGATGGCGACGATGAAGGTGAAGACGATGAACCAGGGACGCATGCGGCGGCGCAGTTTGGGGTCGGAGGTGAAGATGGCGATGGCGATGCAGAGCCAGATGATTGCGCCGATGATCCAGCCGTCGTAACGGGTGAAGACCTGGGCGAGGATGAGAAGGCCGGCTAGCATCATGCGGGCTCTTGCCGTGGTCGCGTCTCCTTGGCGTAATGCAGCGATGGCCTCGGTGGTGGCAACGATGGACCAGATGAAGAGCGCGAGGAAGAGTGCTTCGGTCATCGCGGTGGTGGAGAGGAAGAGGAGGTTGGCGTTGAGCGCGTAGAAGGTGGTGGCTACTAGCGCCCAGCGGAGGCGCATCATGCGGCGCGAGAGACGCCAGATGCCGGCTACGCTGGCTGCGTAGCTGAGCATCGACATGGGCGCGGCGGCGAGGCCGGTCTGCCACATGCGCATGTTCATGATGAAGGGCAGCATGAGGATGTGGGGGAGTGGGAGCCAGACACCGCCTAGTTGAGAGAGTCCGGGCCACTTCGCGTCTAGTATGCGGCGTGCGATGGCCAGGTGAGCTACCGCGTCTCCGTAGAGAAGGAGGTAGCCGTGGCGGAAGCAGACGTAGAGAGCGATGAATGCGATGAGAATACCGGCGACAAAGAGCGGGTAGGTTTCGCCGGGGACCACGGGACGGACGGCTTCGGGGTCGCCGGGGACCCAGATGGGGCTCTCGCGCAGGGAACCGCGTTTTGGGGTACTGCGGCGTGGGGTGTTGCGGCCGAGGATGACTCTGCCGATTTGGATCTCGCCAGGCTTTTTGGGACCGGTGGGGCCGCCGGGGAGTTGGGGCTCGCCTTGCTTTTCTTCAAGCCTGGCGGCGCGTCGTTCTGATCTTGATCTCGCCATGGGGTTAGAGGTGAGAGATCTCCTTGAGGTGGTTGAAGCGCTGGTCGATCTCTTCGCGGGTGGTGCGCTGGAGGCGGTCGGTGCCGAAGGCTTCTACGGAAAGTGAGCCCAGGACGCAGCCGTAGAACATTGCTTTGCGGAAGACCTCGGGGGTTAGCTTGCCTTGCGAGGCTATATAGCCGTAGAAGCCGCCGGCGAAGCTGTCGCCTGCTCCGGTGGGGTCTACTACTTCCTCGGTGGGGGTGGCGGGGGCGCGGAATTGTTTGTGTTCGAAGTTGTCGCCGAAACTGTGCGGGGAGAAGAAGGCTGCGGAGCCGTGCTCGGCGTACTTGACGACGAGGGACTTGGGACCGAGGGCGAGGACGCCTTTGGCTGCGCGGATGCTGTTGGTTTCGCCGCTTAGCATGCGGGCTTCGTTGTCGTTGATGATGAGGATGTCGAGCTCGCGGAGAACCTTGAGGAGGTTGTCACGGTGGGCGGCGATCCAGTAGTTCATGGTGTCGCCGGCTACCAGTTTTGCGTTGGGGAGTTCGGCGCGGACGCGGGCCTGCAGGACGGGGTCGATGTTGGCTAGGAAGAGGTAGTCGGTGTCGCGGTAGGTGGCGGGGATCTTGGGTTCGAAGTCGGCGAAGACGTTGAGGTCGGTGGCGAGGGTTTCGGCGGCGGCGAGGTCTTTGACGTAGCTGCCGGTCCAGTGGAAGCTCTTGCCGGGGACGTGCTCGATGCCGGTGGTGTCGATGCCGCGGGAGGTGAGGACGGACTCGTGCTCGGGGAGGAAGTCGTCGCCGACTACGCCTACTACGCGGACCTTGGTGAAGAAGCTGGCGGCCAGGGCGAAGTGCGTGGCGGCGCCGCCGAGGACGCGCTCGCGCTTGCCGCTGGGGGTTTCGAGGGTGTCAAAGGCTACGGAACCTACTACGAGAATGGACATGGGTCTCCGGGTTTGGATGAAGTCAGAACGTTGGTGGTGGCGCGGGCAGGAAGCAGGTCCTTCGCTGCGCTCAGGATGACAATGCTCTTGTGTTGCTTTCAGTATTCGCTACCAGTATTTGCCGTAGAGGAGGTCCAGCTTCTTCTTCGTTTCGGCGGGGATGGCGGCGCGGTCGGTCATGATGGCGAACTTGGCTGCGGTTTGGGCGGGGCTGGCGCTTAGGTCGGTGGGCATTAGGCGGACGGCTGCCTTCACAACTTTTTGGGCGTTGCCGGAGTTCTGGTGCATTACGGCGATGACCTGCTCGATGGTGACGTCGTCGTGGCCTTCGCGCCAGCAGTCGTAGTCGGTGACCATGGCGAGGGTGGCGTAGCTGATCTCGGCTTCGCGGGCTAGCTTGGCTTCCTGGAGGTTGGTCATGCCGATGACGTCGGCGCCCCAGCTGCGGTAGAGGTTGGACTCGGCGCGGGTGGAGAACTGCGGGCCTTCCATGCAGATGTAGGTGCCGCCGCGCTTGCCTGTTACGCCGATCTCGGCGCAGGCTTTGGCGAAGGTGTCGGCGACGATGGGGCAGATGGGATCGCCGAAGCCTACGTGGCCTACTACGCCGTCTCCAAAGAACGTTGCGTTTCTGGAAAATGTACGGTCGATGAACTGGTCGGGGATGACGAAGTCGGTGGGCTTGTGCTCTTCCTTGAGGCTGCCTACGGCGCTGACCGAGAGGATGCTGGTGACGCCGAGGGATTTCATGGCATAGATGTTGGCGCGGAAGTTCAGCTCCGAGGGGAGGATGCGGTGGCCCTTGCCGTGGCGCGCGAGGAAGGCTACCTGGCGGCCTTCGAGGGTGCCGAGAACGAAGACTTCGCTGGGTGCGCCGAAGGGGGTTTCGATGCGGTGTTCGGTGACGTCGGTGAGACCGTCCATGTTGTAGAGCCCGCTGCCGCCGATGATGCCGATCTCTGCCTTCGCCAAACCTGTCTCCTGATGCTATCTGTGCGCGGGTGTGCGCCTTGAGCAGTATATCGTTTGCGCTATTGCTTTTCGCCACGTTGCAGTACGACAAGGCGGTGTCTTACTGCTAGAATTCGGAATCATGCCAGAAGCTGTGGGAAAAAGAGCAGACTATTCCCGTATGGCGTGGCTATTGATCGTGGTGAATGTCTCGGTTCCAGCCTTCGTCTTTTTCCAGCGAAACTGGAATAACCTCAGCGATTCTGCAACTATCTGGGTCGGGTGGGTATCCGCAGCGATGCTGACTGCCATGCTCGTAGGCGGCACATATTTTCGCCTGCCCGTGGATCGCCGACGGATTCCTGGACGCATAGTCTTCATGTCGCTCTCGCTTGTGATTCTTGCCGGTCTGATCACGACGATCTCCATTGAGGCATCTCCAAGCGACAACTATCTTGCGGTCGCGCTATCGAACACCCCGCTAAACAAGATCAAGCCCGATCGCAAACGGCTGGTGGTCGAACTAATCCGCGAGGATAAGGCGGCCAGCGACGCCAACAGCCTCATGGCCAAGTCCATGAAGCCGATCTCACCTGCTCTCTACTCAGCAACTTCTTTCGCCAGCAAGGCAGCCATGGAATCCACTTCCTCGCTGCTAGAACACGCGTATGACATCGACAAAACCTATTCAGATGCCAAGCGCGCGGCAAGACAGAACTTCAGCGACAACATGGGAAGGATTGATGCCGCATACCTTCGGGACTTCGACGCAAAAATGCAGGCAGACGATTCAGCGGAAGCTTCCATCGAGGCCGAGGAGACGAAATGGGTTGAAAGCGCATTGAATCTTTACGACTATGCTGTAGCTCACGCCAGTAATATTTTCGTCGATAGCAGCGGCCATCTTTCCATCACAAACGAAGAAGTAAAGCAAAGCCTTTTAAAGCAAATCGATGCAAGCGTGGCGCTGCAGCAGACGATGATCCATGACAGAGCGAACGCCGTGAAAAATCAACGTGCTCTCCAAGACGTGATGGGTGTCAAACATTCCGACTAATTAGAGGCCAAGGTCTTTGCAGATGCGATCGACCTTGGATTTGATCTCGGCGGGCATGGTGAGCATCTGGGGCCAGGGGCGGGTGAAGCCTTCGGCGGGCCACTTGCGGGTGGCGTCGATGCCCATCTTGCTGCCGTAGTTGGGGAGGCGGCTGGCGTGGTCGAGGGTGTCGACGGGGCCTAGGGTGAACTGGATGTCGCGCTCGGGGTCGATGTTGTTGCCGACGCGGAGCATCACCTCGGCTACGTCCTGAACGTCGCAGTCCTCGTCTACTACGACGATGCACTTGGTGAACATCGCCTGGCCGAGGCCCCAAATGGCGTGCATTACCTTGCGGGCGTGGCCGGCGTAGCTCTTGCGGATGCTGACCAGCATCAGGTTGTGGGCTACGCCTTCGGCGGGGAGGTTGATGTCGACGATCTCGGGGATGGTGAGCTTCATGAGCGGGAGGAAGACGCGCTCCACGGCCTTGATCATCCAGGTGTCTTCCATGGGGGGCTTGCCGACGATGGTGGCCGCGTAGATGGGGTTTTTGCGGTGGGTGATGCAGGTGATGTGGAAGACGGGGTAGTCGTCCTGCATGGTGTAGAAGCCGGTGTGGTCACCGAAGGGGCCTTCGGTTCTCAACTCGCCGAGGGTCACGAAGCCCTCCAAGATGATTTCGGCGTGGGCTGGGACTTCGAGGTCTACGGTTTCGCATTTCACTAGCTCGACCGCTTGCTGGCGGAGGAAGCCGGCGATCAGGTACTCCTCTACTTCGGGCGGTGCGGGGACGATGGCGGAGAAGGTGGTGGCGGGGTCGGTGCCGATGGCTACGGCTACTTCCATGCGGTCCGCGTGGATTTTGGTGGCGACTAGTTGGGGGATGGAGTTGGGGTTGGCGGCGGCGGTGCCGCCGGCGGTCAGGGCCATGAGTTCTACTTCGCCGGCTTTGTCGAGCGTTGCGGCGCGCATGCGGTCGCGGGCGTGCTCGGCGGCTACTTTCTGGCGCTGCCAGTGCATGCCGGTGGTCTGGCCGTCGTAGACCTGCATGCGGTACATGCCCAGGTTGCGCTTGTTGGATTTGGGGTCGCGGGTTGTTACGCAGGGGAGGGTAATGAAGCGGCCTGCGTCTTGCGGCCAGGTTTGGAGGACTGGGAATTTGAGGACGTCGATGTCGTCGCCGCGGAGAATTACTTCTTTGCAGGGGGCTTTGCGGGCGTCGATGGTTTTGGGGAAGAAGCTGCCTACTTCAGCGAGCATGGGGAGGAGCTTTAGCTTGTCCATGATGCCGGTGGGGATGGCGGGGCGGAGGAGGGTTTCGATGCGCTTGGCGATGTCGTCGAGGGAGTCGACCTCGAGCGCCAGGCGCATGCGGCGTTCGCTGCCGAACTGGTTCATCAGGACCTGCGCGCCCTTGTAGCCGGTTACGTTTTCGAAGAGCAGAGCGGGGCCTCCGGCTTTGGCTGTTCCCTTGCCGGATTTGGAGGCGCGGTCGGCGATCTCTGCCATTTCGAGAATGGGCGAGACTTCGGCGGTGATGCGCTTTAGCTCTCCTGCTTTATCGAGCGCCTTCAGCCAGTCGCGCAGACTATCGTATCCCACGGTTTGCCCTCTTCTCTTCCCTGTTGATCTGGTGCTTCTCTATTTTCAACCCGGGAGAGATTTTGTGCAGCGCGGTTAGATCTTGAGGAAGATCTTGCGACGCCACAGGAACCAGTTAGGGAGGAAGCAGATGAGGACGATGCTGATGGCGAAGGCTAGTGAGGTCCAGTCGTTGGAGGTGGAGCGGGCGAAGATGTGGTTGTAGTAGAGGGACCAGAGGGTGCGCTTGATACCGTCGGGGCCGTTGAATTGGAAGTATAGGCAGGTTTTGACGACGATGACCGAGACGGTGAAGGCGGTGATGGCGTTGGAGCCGAAGACGAACCAGGGCCAGGTGGAGATGCGTAGCCAGCGGGGCCAAGGTTCGGGGCGGCGGTCTACCACGAGCGAGAGCAGCGCGAGGGCCAGGGCGGCCCAGCCGGCGGCCAGGAGGACGTAGCTGGAGGTCCAGAGGTTTTTGTTGATGGGAAACCAGGGGGACCAGAGCAGGCCGGCGATGACTCCGGCGATTCCGGCGAGGCCAAGACCGAGTTGCATGTTGCGGAGCGCTACGCTGCTGTGCGGACCGTGGGTCTGGCGCGCCGGTACGCTCTTAAACCACAATCCGGTGAGCGCGCCCAGCAGGGTGGTGGCTACGGCAGTTAGCGTGCTTAGGAGGCCTTCGGGGTCGCGGCCCTGGAGTGGAACGTAGAGGGTGCCGGTGTGCAGCCAGCGTTGGGTGAAGGCCATGGCGCCGCGGTCGATCCAGGAGGTCAGGTTCTGGGTGTGGTCCATGAAGGGGACGTCGCGACCGGGGATACCGATGCCGGGGATGGGAACGAAGCGGAGTAGCACCCAGTAGCCGATGAGCAGAGCTGCGGTGATGCCGATGAGGACTGTGACCCGCGACTTCATCTTCATGGTGGCAATCAAGATGAGGCCGGCGATGAGGTAGCAGAAGGCGATGCGCGGCAAGACTCCGTAGAGGCGCATCGTGTGCCATTGCATGTAGGGGAAGTAGACGAGGATGTATTGGAGGAGGAGGATTTTTAGACAGCGCAGAATTACGTGGCCGGATAACGTCTTGCGGCAGTCGCCTTTTCTTGCGCGGGCGTCGAGCGAGAAGACGATGGACGCGCCGACGATGAAGAGGAAGGTGGGAAAGACGAGGTCGGTGAGGGTCCAGCCGTTCCAGGGAGCGTGGTCGAGGGGGGCGAAGACGTGGCCCCAGTCGCCGGGGTCGTTGACCAGGACCATGAGAGCGATGGTGAGGCCGCGGAGGAGATCGACGGAGAGGACGCGCGGTGGACCGGTGATGGTGCGCTCGGTTTGTTCGGGTGTCTGGTTGGCTGCTGGGAGGGTCGTGGCCATTGCTGACCATCATCTGCTGAAGGGGGAATTTATGCCAATCGCGAGGTAATACGACGTTTTTGCGGGGATGAATCGGACCAAGAGGTAAAAATCCTTCCATTTGCCCTCGCAAGAGTTTGCTGAAAGAAAGAAAACAGGCCGCTAAGTGACTGATTTTGCGTTGGATGGCGTGGCATCCAAATTGCACGTTAACGAGCCGCCCCACGCACCAACATCATGAAAGGAACACCTATGCTCAATATGAGGAATTACATGCTGGCCGCTGGTTTGTTTGCGCTTGCGGCTAGTCCTGCTTTTGCATCATCGGTCTGCCCGGTTCTCAATGGTGGATACACTGGAGGCGGGGGTGGGCTTAGCTCCACCTACACCGCTGATAGCGGCGTCACCAATGGCGGATGCAACGTTCTGATCACTTTCGCAGCCAATGGAAGCATCAGTACGACGTACCCGAACGCTGCTAGTTCGTATGACTCTGGTGGCGACGACACCATGGTTGGCATCATCAACGACACCGGCAGTGCGATCAGCTCGATTGCCCTGTCCAGTGCTGATGACATCTTCGGCTTCGACGGCGATGGCGCTTGCGAATATACCGTTGGCGGCCACTCGCCCTGCGGCAGTTCGCCAAACTCTAGCGGATACGCTCCGAGCAGTGTCACCGACACCGGCGTCAACGCTTACGATACCGCTGGAACAGTGAACTTTGCCGGAGGTATTGGTGCTGGCGATAGCGCATGGTTCTCGCTGGAAGACCCGGTCAGCCTGACCCTCACCGTTAACCCAACCGTCACCCCAGAGCCTGGAGGCCTAATCCTGCTAGGCACGGGCATTCTTGGTTTGGCCGGCGTAGTCCGCCGCAAACTAGCGGTCTAAACCCAACCTCTGGAAGACTGTGAAGCCCTCGCTAACCAGCGAGGGCTTTGTATTTGGAGTCAAACTGTTTGGGGGCGGTGTGTCTCTGCTTCCGACTGGCGACGGCGCAGGGGTTCGGTTGTTCCCGGGGTCAGTCTCCGACGATCCGAGGGGTGGGCCGAACGGGAGATATGCCGGCCTGTGTGTTTCTGATGGGGAGTTAGGTTTTCGGAGGGGACGCTAGACGAAGACGGCTTCGTCCAGGGGGTAGCCGGCGTCTTTCCAGCCTTGTAGCCCGCCGCGGAGAGGGCGGACTCGCTTGATGCCGAGGCGGTGGAGTTCGAGGGCTACCTTGGCGCTGGTCTCTTCGCTGGGACAGGTGCAGTAGAGCACAACGTCGCGGTCGGTGGGGATGATTTCGCGGCGCTGCTTGAGCTCGTCCGGACCGATGCGGAGGGCGCCGGGGAGAACGAGGGGGTCGGTCATGACGTCGAGGGGGTGGCGGAGGTCGACGATGAAGGGGCGATCGAGGCCGGCTTCCTCGGCTTCGTGAATCATGGCCATCAGCTGCTGGGGTTCGAGACGGAGACCTTCCAGCTGGGTGAAGAACTGGCGGCGTTTGACCAGGCGGTAGATGATGAGCGTCAGCACCATCAGGATGACCAGAGCGATGCCGAAGCGGCCAAGGATGTCGAAGAAGTCGGAGCTGCGCTTGGCGATATCGCCGAAGAAGCGGCCGGCGAAGAGCCAGGCGCTGGCCCAGATGAGCGCGCCGGTCATGTCGTAAAGCGCGAAGGTGAGGTAGGGGATGCGGACCTGGCCGGCGATGGGCGCGGCCACGGTGCTGAGGCCAGGGACGAACTTGGCGAAGAGAAGGGTGAAGGCTCCGCGCTTGCTGACGGTGCCATGGGTACGCTCGACACAGGTGGCGGCTTCGAGCGAGAAGCGGCAGAGGGCGTTGAGGACACGGGCACCGAAACGCTTGCCGAGGTAGTACCAGGCGGAGTCCGAGACCAGGCAGGCGAAGAGGATGACAGGGAGCGCGTAGGCGACGTGCAGCTTGTGTGCAGCGCTCATGGTACCGGCGGCGATCATGAGAGGAACGCTGGGTATGGGCAGGCCGCCCTGCTCAATCAGGACCCAGCCGAAGAGTAATGAGTAGGTGTGATGCGCAAGCAGGCCGAGAAGCGAATGCATCGGACTCATCCTTTCCGGGGACAGGGGGGGGCTGTTCTCTACACAGTAGATGATCCTTTGACACGCACGGTGCAGAAAGGTTGCGTACAAGAATGCTGAGGAAGCTTGACGCAAGCGAGGAGGCAAAAGAAATGGGCAGGCGGCCGAGGTCGCCTGCCCATGTAGGGAAGAAAAATTAATTTTTGACGCGGACGGTGGGCTCGACCGACATGCCGATGCGGAGAGCGAAGTCCTTGTTTTCCTTGTCGAGGTTGGTGAAGTTGATGCGGACCGGAATGCGCTGCACAACCTTCACGTAGTTGCCGGTGGCATTCTCAGGCGGGAAGAGCGAGAGCGAGCTGCCGGTGGCTCCGCCGATCTCCGCTACTACGCCGGTGAACTTGCGGCCGCCGAGGGCGTCCACTTCTATATCCACTTTCTGACCCTTGCTCATCTGCTTGAGCTGGGTCTCTTTGAAGTTGGCGGTGATCCAGAGGTCGGTGAGGGGAACGATGGTCATCAGGGATTGGCCAACGCTCAGGTTTTCGCCTACGGCCACGCTCTTGTTGCTGACGATGCCGGTGATGGGCGCTACGATTTTGGTGTAGCTGAGGTTGAGCTCGGCCTGATCGACCTTGGCCTGGGCTTCCTTGATGGAGGCTTCCGCGGCAACGGCGCGGGCCTGCTCCACGGCGACCTGCTTGGGACCGTTCTTGACGCTTTGGGCGGCCTGGGATTGGGACTGAGAGAGGCGCTGGCGCATGATGTTCACCGCGTCCTCCTGGGCCTTGACGTCGCGCTCGGCGGCGTCGAGAGAGCCCTTGTCGGCGTCAGCGGCAGCTACGGCAGCGTCGTACTGCTGCTTGGAGATGACGTCCTTGGCGACCAGCGGCGTGTAGCGTTGAACGTCGAGCTGGGACTTGAGGGCCTGGGCCTTGGCAGAGACAACCTTGGCCTTGTCTACGTCGACCTGGGCCTCGGCTTGTTCGACGGAAGCCTGGTTGCCGAGGACGTCAGAGCCAGAGGTCTGGATGGTGGTGTGGACCTGGACGCTGGTGATGGGGACGTTGGCAGTGGCCTGCTCGTACTGGGCCTGGGCGTCGGCGAGGTTGGCTTGAGCCTGCTCGAGGGCGACCTGGTAGTCCTTGGGGTCGACTTCGGCGATTGGATCGCCCTTGTGGACGAACTGCTCCTCTTCGACGTCGACGTGGATGACCTGGCCCGAGACGCGCGAGCTTACTTGATACAGGTTGCCGTCTACCTGGGCGTCGTCGGTGTCCTCGGTGTAGGTGGAGCGCCAGTAGAAGAGGGCGGCTCCGATGATGAGCACGAGGAGGACAGTGAAGCCGATGATCTTCTTCGTCGAAGTGCTCTTCGGCGGCGCCTCTGGTTGCTCCGGTTCTTGCGGATTTGTGTTCTGGTCGGCCACGCTTACTTTCCTCCGAGATAATCTTTGTAGTTCGTCGACGCTACGCCGAGCGCACGCGCCAGGGAGAGCTTGGCGACGTTGTGCTGGTAGAGCGCGCTGATGTACTGATCTTCGGCCTGACGGTCGGTTGCCAGGGCCTGGGAGACGGACAGACTGGAGTCCACGCCCGCCTTGAATCGTTGCTGCGCTTCGCTGAGTGCTTCGCGCGCCAGGTCTACATTACTTTTAGTTGCATCGACCAGCTTGGCGGCGGTCTGGATGTCGAGAATTGCATCGCGAACATCGGCGTTGACCTGCTGGATCTGGTCGGAGAGTTTGGCTTTGGCCTGATCGAGCTGGGCGCCGGCGGTTTCCTCTTCGCCTCGGGTCTTGGCGATCTGCAGGATGGGGGCGGAGAGCTGGCCTTCGGCGGTGTAGGTACCGTGGGAGTGGCCGAAGGTCTCACCCTCGTCGCCGTAGTTGCCGCTGGCGCTTACGGTAGGAAGCTGGTCATAGACGGCCGCCTTGCGGGTAGCCTGGGCGGCCTTGGTCTGCTCGACCGCCGCGGCGAGGTCCTTGCGCTGCTTGAGGGCCTGCTGGAAGGCTTCTTCGGGATCGGGGGTGTTGAGGGCCTGGAAGGGGGTGTGGTCGGTGAGCTCGAACTGCTGGTCGAGGGGTAGGCCGATGGCGCGGGCGAGTGCAATCTTGTCCTTGGCCAACTGGTTGGTGGTGGAGATGAGGGTCTGCTGCTCGCTCTGGTAGTCGACCTGGGCGCGGAGTACGTCGAGGCGGGGGCTGGTGCCGGCTTCGTGGGCGTCCCTGGCCTGATCGAAGGAGAGTTTGGAGCTGGAGAGTTCGGCGTCGACGGCCTGAATGCGGGCTTCGTCGGCGATGCAGAGCAGATAGGCGTTGCCGACGGTGAGGACGACGAGGTCGCGAGCATCCTGCGCGGTGAGTTTGGCCGCCTCGAAGTTGTGCTTAGAGGCTATGTAAGTCTGGAGCGCGTTCAGGTTGACCAGGTCCTGGGTGAGATACGCGCGCGCATCCATTACTTGAAAGGGTCCGATGATGGGATTGATTCCGGGGAACTTGAGGCCGAATGCTGCGAGGTTGACCTGTTCGACGGTGACGGAGGCTCCGGCGGTGACGGTGGGAAGCAGTGACTGCAGGCTTTGGAGGCGCTCGCCGCCCGCCTGGCGCTCGCTGGAGCTTTGCAGGATGAGGCCGAGGTTGTTCTGCAAGCCGCGCTGGATGGCGTCATCGATGCCGAGCGGGAGGACGCCGGAGGTGGCTTTGCCGCGGACGAGGCTGCCGTGGAAGCTGGGGTTGATGCCGTTCTGCGAGCTGGTGCTGGAGGGATTGAGCGCCGGACCCGGTGTTGCCAGCTGCTGCTGGGTCTTGACGGCCACGCCGAGCTCGCTGGAGCCGCCGTTGGAGCTGGTGCCGGGCGTCTGGCTAGACGACTGCGCGAGGGCCGGATAGGCGGCCGTGGCGAGGACCAGCAGAGCAATCGCTCCACTTGTCGCGCCTCGGAGGACGCTTCGATGAAATGGAATCATAGGTTTCATGCTAAATCGTCGGCTGAAATCGCCTGTTTGTTTCGGCATTGTGATCTGTCACTAAAAGAGATGCAGGGAAGGCGATGATGTATGCAAAACTTGCGTTGATTATCCACAGGAGGTTTTCCCCTGCCCTTTCCCTGCCTCAGATAGCGGCGGTTCGGGCCGGAGCAGAGGCCTACAAGGTTGCGTACGGAACCGTTTAGTTAAACCGCTTAAACTAGAAGTGGAGTGGAGGCTTTACACTCTTGGATGCGAGTAGGTTGAGGATGCGGAGGAGCGGAATGTTTCTAGGAATCGATGTAGGTACGGGCGGCACACGCGCCATTCTGATTGACCGTGCGGGCAAGGTGCTGGCTTCGCATTCGGCGGAGCATGCGGCGATCGCGTCCGCGCAGATTGGCTGGGCGGAGCAGGACCCGGAAGACTGGTGGCGGGCGGCTACGGAGGCGATTGCAGGAGCGCTGAAGGCGGCTGCTGCGGCAGGCCATACCGCGGCGGTGGAGGCCGTTGGGCTGACCGGGCAGATGCATGGATGCGTGATGCTGGATGCGCAAGGCGAGGTGCTGCGACCGGCGTTGATCTGGTGCGACCAGCGGACACAGCCGCAGTGCGACTGGCTGAACGCGACGATTGGCTATGAGCGGATTATCGAGCTTACGGCGAATCCTGCGCTGCCGAACTTTACCCTGACCAAGCTGCTGTGGGTGCGCGAGGAGCAGCCCGAGATCTTTGCCAAGATTGCGCATGTGCTTTGCCCGAAGGATTTTGTGCGTCTGCGGCTGACGGGCGTTTATGCGATGGATATGCAGGAGGCTTCGGGGACGCTGCTGCTGGATGTGGTGCACCGCCGGTGGTCGGAGGAGATGGCCGAGCTGACGGGGATTCCGATGAGCTGGCTGCCGGAGTTGTTTGAGGGGCCAGAGATCTGTGCCCGGATATCCGAGACTGGTGCTGCGGCTACCGGGATAAAGGCCGGTACGCCGGTTGCCGCGGGAGCGGGAGATCAGGGAGCGGGTGCGGTGGGGATGGGGATTCTTGCGCCAGGATCGGTTTCGGCTACGATTGGGACCTCGGGGGTGGTGTTTGCCGCGACGGCTGAGCCTACGCTTGATCCAAAGGGGCGGCTGCATACGTTCTGCCACGCGGCGCCGGGGGTCTGGCATGTGATGGGCGTGACCAATGGGGCGGGACTTAGCTTTCGTTATCTGCGGGATACGTTCTTTGCTTCGCGGTCGTATGACGAGCTGACGGCGCTGGCGGCGGAGGTTGCGCCGGGGAGTGATGGGCTGTTGTGGGCTCCGTATTTGTTTGGGGAACGTACGCCGCACCTGGATCCAAAGGCGCGCGCGGCGTTTGTGGGGATTACGGCTTCGACGACGGCGGCGCACTATGTGCGGGCGGTGCTGGAGGGTGTGGCGTTCTCTTTGAAGGACACGTTTACTCTGTTTGCTGAACTGGGGATACCGGTAGAGAAGATTCGGCTGGGTGGCGGTGGAGCGCGGGGGCCGCTGTGGCGGCAGATCCAGGCGGATGTGTATGACCACGAGGTGGAACTGCTGGAGGCTGAGGAGGGTGGAGC
>JBAVDD010000139.1:0-8251 GCA_049587035.1 Acidobacteriaceae bacterium
GCGCGATTTCAACGCTGGCGGCCGGTGGGTCGCATGCTGAGAGCACGGGATGCGAGATTGTCATTAGCCCGGACGGGCGGTTCGTGTATGGGAATACGCGGGGCGAGAACTCGGTGGTGGTGTATCGGGTGAATGCTTCAACCGGGCTGCTGACGGAACAGCAGCGAGTGTTTAGCGGTGGAGGCGTGACGCGGCACATTGCGTTTGATCCGTCGCGGCGATGGCTGCTGTGCGCAAATCAGGGGACTTCGACCGTGACGGTATTTGCGCATGATCCGGCGACTGGGCGGCTGGGGAAGACACCCAAAGCCTTCGGGATCGACACACCTGAGTTTGTGCAGTTTGTTTAGGGCGACAGCATGTTTCAACGCAAGGTGACCGTGGAGTATGGCGGCGAGGATGGGGGCGCGCTTCCCTGCCCGATCAAGTGGCTGGATAACTTTGCGATGCGGAACTTCACCAATGATGCGGTCTTCGACGATACGCTGCCCGTGGAGGATGGCGTGCTTGAGATTGGCAACCGCGTTCCACTTGACCTTCTGCAGGCATCGATGGAGGACTGGTTTCGGCGGAAGGGTTATCTGGGAAAAGAAGAAGGGCTTCGCATCACCTTGAAGTGAACGAAGCCCTTTGGGTTTGTTATGGGCTACGCGTTGAGAGTTTTGCCATCGAGAACGAAGCGGTACTTTACGTCGCCCTTGACCACACGTGTGTAAGCCTCCTCCAGCCGGTCGTAGCTGATGAGCTCGATCTCCGAAACGATGTTCTTTTCGGCGCAGTAGTCGAGCATCTCCTGCGTCTCTTTCATGCCGCCGATCATGGATCCGGAGAGTGAGCGACGGTTGGTGACGAGCGCGAAGGGCGAGGTGGCGACTGGCTGGTCTGGAAGGCCGACGAGACAGACGGTGCCATCGAGGCGGAGGAGGCTTAGATAGGCGTTGATGTCGTGAGGAGCCGCTACGCAGTCGAGGATGAAGTCGAAGCTGCTGGCGTGTTTGGCCATGGACGCGGCATCTTTGCTGATAACGACTTCGTCGGCGCCTAACTTCTTTGCGTCGTCGATCTTGTTCTCGGAGGTGGTGAACTGAACGACGTGTGCTCCCATGGCGTGGGCGAATTTGAGGCCCATGTGGCCGAGACCACCGAGACCCACTACACCTACCTTCTTGTTGGGACCAACCTTCCAATGGCGCAACGGCGAGTATGTGGTGATGCCAGCGCAGAGAAGCGGCGCGACAGCAGCGAGATCGAGCTTGGGAGAGATGGAGTAGACGTAGTGTTCGGGCGAAACGATGGTGTCGGAGTAGCCGCCGTAGGTTATCTCGCCGGCGTAGGTTTTGGCGTTGTAGGTGCCGACCATGCCTTTGATACAGTAAGGCTCTGCGCTGGCTTTGCAGTTGTCGCATACCATGCAGGTTTCAACGGTTACGCCAACGCCTGCAAGATCGCCGGGCTTGAACCTGGTGACGGCGCTGCCGACGGCGGTGACACGGCCGACGATCTCGTGGCCGGGAACCATGGGATACATGGAGCCGCCCCACTCGTCGCGGACCTGGTGGATGTCGGAGTGACAGATGCCGCAGTACTCGATGGCTACCACTACGTCGTTGGGGCCGGGTTCGCGGCGGTCGAAGTGAAATGGGGTGAGAGGCGAAGTCTTGGTCTGAGCGGCGTAGCCAAATGATTTCATGGGACAGTTCTCCTTTTTCGTTCGGTGTCGCGCTGCGTTTGCACCCACCTTTGCAGTAGACCCTAAAGAATGTTGTATCAGAGCGATGATGTTGGAAGATGAATGCCAGGAGATTGGGTCGATGACTGTAGCGCGGCGGCGGGCGATGTACGGGATGCTTCTGCTGGTGACGATTCCGGTGGGACTCGCCTGGCGGATGGTTCCAATGGGGCTTTCGCCGTTTTTCTTCAAGTACGGCGGCTCTGTATTGTGGGCGATGGCGCTGTATTGGCTGGCGGCGATGCTCATGCCGAGGATGAGCAATGGGCGGCTGGCAACGATTTGCGCTGCTGCGGCGGCGGCGCTGGAGTTCAGCCGACTCTGGCACCTGGCCGCTCTCGATGCCTTCCGCGTTACGTTGGCGGGACGCATGCTGCTGGGACGTTATTTTGCTTTCAAGAATATTGCTGCGTATTGGGTTGCGATCGGGTTTGCAGCGTTGGTGGATCAATGGATGGTGCGAAGAGCTAGGCGAGAGGGCGAGTAAGCGATGCTCCCGTTACTTCACGAACAGGACCGGCCCTCGCCAAAAAGCTACCTTGCGGCCTACTGGGTCAATCACGGTGACCTGACACTGGTAGTCACCCGTAGCAAGCGCACCCGCGGCTATGCTGAGGTTGAACTCTACAGTCTGCAGCCGGCTGCCCGGTGTGGGGAGGGCCGCGATTGGTTTCGTCTCGAAAATTTTCTTTTGGCCCTTATAAAAGCTCACCAAAGCTATCAACGGTGAAGGCGTCTTCGGCGTCACCGTCGACTTTTCGCCTTGAGCAATCTCTGTTCGCGCGCGCGCTGCCGTCTCCTGCTCGTCCTCGTATGCCTGTAGATAGACGGTCAGCACCTGATCGGTTCCAAACACGCGCGTGACACTGGGTATCAGCTTCATGCCCTCCTTCACGAGCGGATTGGCCGCATCATTCTTCGCCGTCTGCTTGTTGCCCTCGACGTTGTACAGAGCGTCCTTGGTATTGACGCGTTGTGCGCTCAGCACCACCGTGCTGATGGGCACGCGCTTCTCTTCGCGGTTCAGATTGGGAATCACGAAGGACGTCTGGTAGGTTCCGATTCTGCCTGTTTCGTCATCTCTTGCGAGAAACTTGATCGAATATTTTCCGGGCGTCAGGGTGAACCCCGAGTCATACTCGACCGGCTGATGCGCCAGTTGCGCGGCGGACGCATCACTCAGCTTGATGTTCACGTTGTCACGAACGTTGGACACGGTAATGCCGCCCAGCTCGTCCTTGATCTCACAGACAAAGTCGATCAGGGTATGCTCTGCTCCCATGCGTTTGGCCAACACTAATTCCCTGCCTGGAATTTTGACCACCATCGGTACGTAGTATTCAGCGCGGTTCAGCTGGAAGTAATTGATCTCCATCGAAACCGTGAGGTCGGTGATGGGATCGCCCAGCATGAGCGCGTCCTCAAGCTGCCGTTCTTTGTCTGCTTCATTGAAAGCCGCAAACACTTTTCCTGCGTAATAGCCCTGGCGATACGCCAGCGTGACATCCGCGCGGTTGTTCAGCGTGATCTTCACGCGGCGGAAGCGACCGTTCTGCGCGGAGTTTGTAGTGTAGTAGCCGAGGATGTAGTAGTCCGAGATGGCCTGTTGCGCCTGCACGATGCCACGCGCCAGATCGTTATTATCAAACAGCGCCTTGCCGCCAGTGTCTGCCGCAAGCGAGTACATGGTGTCCTGTGATTGCTGAAAGTTATCTGTTTGCGCCTGTGCTGCGGTACCCGAATACATTCCCTGGTTGCCAGGGGAGCCCTGCGTGGCATCGCCCAAGGGCGCAGATGCGACCAGACCCCGCGCGTCGATTGGCCAGAACGTAACGCCTGCCCGTATAGCAGCATCCATGGTCGCCTGCAGCTGCGCCTGATTGTCGACGCCGTTCAAACGCAGTCCGCTGGCGAAATAAATCAGGGCCTTCTTCTCATTCATGCCGGCGAGCATCTTCGCCGCGGTCTGCAACGCGGAGAGCTGCCGGTCGGTATTGAAGATGTTGAACTCGCTATCGTCCTGCCCAAACGCCGCGCCCGTATCCGCGCTGCTCGCGTCGTCGATTGAATCAGAAGACCCTTGACCCTCACCTACTACGAGCGTCTGAAGGATGCTCAGGAGCCGGTTGCGGTCCGCGGTAAAGTCCTGCAGCACGTCTACGGAGCCACCCTGGTAGCGCATGATCGATATCAGATCCGCAGGCGACATCTGGGTGCGCACAAACTTCTCGGCCGCAAAGAGCGCCCGCTCCTGGTCCTCTGGGCCCATCGCCGTCATGTCGAAGTACAGCACCAGCAGCCGTCGGCTCTGATACCGCGTTTTTCCGTTCGCCTGCGCCGCTCCTTCCTGTGCAATCGAAGTTCGCGACAGGCGCTTGTAGATCGTAATGTCTTCCTCGTCGGTGGGCACGACGGGCAGCGGAGCGGCCGTCGGCGGCAACTCTTCATGTTCACAGAACCTAATCCTCTGCGGGACTCCGTCCTCTGTTACCGTAAAATCCTTCGCCGTGAGGCCTGGAACGAAGTTGCCCTTTTTGTCCTTTACCACCACCGTCTCGACGACCAGCTGAGACTTCAGCGTGAGCGTCATGGTGGGCGCTTGTCCCGTTGGCGCATTGCTCCCGATCTGTTGCGCACAGACGCACGTTGTAGCTCCTACTATCGCAGCCAGCAACCCGGAGATGACACGAAGAGTTCGCATCGTCAGAACCTAAGCCTCCCGGTCAGCTGAATACTGCGCATCGAATTCGCTCCCGCGGGTAAGCCGAATGTGGTGCTGTTGACCGTTGTGTTCCAGGCGCTGAACACACCGTGATTCAAGAGGTTCGTAGCATCCAGGCGAATATCGAGGTTGAACGGATCACGCAGCCGGAAGGTTCGTGACAGAGAGCCATCCAGGGTGAACTGGTTGGGGCCCCTGATGGAATCGCGGCCTGCCGATCCCCATTGTCCAGCGGTCGGCGCGCTGTAGGCCGCAGCATTCAGGAAGTATCCGTTCGACGTTTGATAGACCGGAGCGCCCGTGAGATCAGGACGAATCGTGCCGGTGACTCCGGTGCCTGGGACTGCTTCGAGATAGATGGGGGTCTCTGGCAGGCCGCTGCTGGCCGAGATCCGGCTGAGCGCTGTCCAATCTTTCAGCAGCCTCCCACGCCATCCGCTCAGGAGCGTGCGTCCGCCAATCCCCATGCCGGAGGTGTACTGAATCTCTGCCGACAGCACTTGTCGCTGATCAAATGTGGAAGGTCCCTGCTCCGCGCGCAGGTCTAGCCAGTTTTGTGCAATTGTCGGTCCAGTGCCGGTCGAGCTTGCGCTCTCGTCCTGCGATGTCTCGGATGTTGCTTGTGCATGCCCTTGCGCTCCCACTTGCGCATCGTCGTCCACCGACTTCGAGTACGTGTAGAGCAGGCTCGCCGCAAAGCCGCTGCGCAGCCTCCGTCGCAGTTGAACGGATCCGGACTCACGCGTCGAGTTACCTCCGGAGGTGCGATAGACGAATCCGACGGGACACTGCGGGCATGGGCTTGTATGCCCCGGGGCATAGGTATTCGGCAGAAACTCCTGCATACCGTGGGTGCCCTTGACCCCCATGTACGTCGTGGTCATCACGAGCGCCGCGGGCAGGTCTCGCTGCGCGGACACTTGCCACACCTGCGCGTAGCCGACATGCAGATTCGGGTCCACCGCAAAGGTGTCGGCTGTTGTTCCGGCACAGTCGCGGAAGCCATTCGCTAGGGTCAACGGGCAGTCACCACTGTTCGCAACGCTCACACTGTTGGAGAGCGGCGACTGCTGCGACATCATCTGCGTGCTGGTCAGATAGATGGACGTGTCATCATAGATCCCGTAACCGGCCCTTACCACCAGCGTCGATGCAGGCAGCGGCCGCCAGGAGATTCCGATCCGCGGCTCAAATCCATTCTTGTCGGGGCGGACAAGGGAGGTTGGGTACGACGTTCCTGTCAGCGACCCCTTCGGACTGCTTCCAAGCACCGGCGCTACGGCAGAGAATCCAGAAGCGATATCGAGATTGACGAGTCTGCCGAAGAGCTCCGTCGGCGGCGCTCCGTACTCCCAGCGAACGCCTGCGCTGATCGTCAACTCTGGCTGCACGCGCCAGTCATCGGTTGCGTAGACATCGTAGACAGATTGGCGAAAATACTTGTCCGCGTTGCCATAGGCCAGCGCGCTGGTGTCGGGCACACCCAGCAGAAAGTCTGCCAGGTCGGAGCCGCTGGTGGTGGAGGTGCTTCCTGTTTGCGAAGTAGCTGCGCCGGTGAACGTAAAGACGCCGCGTGGATTTTGTTGAGAGAGTTCGTTGAACTCCTGACGCCGAAAATCTCCGCCCAGCGTGATCGTGTGGTTCCAGTAGGTAGTTGTGACCTTCAGTGAGCCATTGTCCGTGCGATTGCGATTGAACTCACTCAGCGCATCGTTCAGCGAAGCGATGCCACTTGAAAATTCCAGGCTCGGCGGTCCCCAGTTCGTCGGGTCTTGATCGTTGCCGGTGATGCCTGCGTTCCCTGAGATGTTCTTGCTATTCGCAAACTGCGGCCTTACCTGTGTGCGAAGACGCGTGAGGTGATATCCCGTCACCACAAACGTCTCACTCCGCAACCGGTGTTGCCAGTTCACGTGGCCGTCGAGTCCGAGCGTGTCGGTAGTATCGCTGAAGTGGAACAGGTTCACGCTATCGGCCCGGATGTTCTGGAACCCGAACCCTCCATAGAACTCGTCCCGGTGGCCAATGGCCTTGTCCAGTCGCGACTGCAGCGCGTCCACATGTGTGCTGCTCAATAACCCGGTTTCGTAGTTGTACTGCGAGTTGCCGGCGAGGTTCGGCAGTGGATAAAGGTTCAGGAGTGCCTGCGCCTGTGGGCTTACAGGGATCGGCCCTACGAACGGCATTCCTGTTGCCGGGTTGTAAATCGTAAGCGGCTGTCCCAGCGGGCTGGTTACGCCGGATAGATCACCGCTGCGCTCTGCCGTGTCGGGCACCAGCCCCGATGCCGTTGTCGCATCGCTGTCGCGTGTCCATTGGTACGCGAGGAAGAAGTTTGGGCCGTAATACAGGAGGTGCGGAATGCGAATCGGGCCGCCCAGCGTCACCACGAAGGTCACGCGGCTGTAGTTATCCTTCGGCACCTCTAATCCCGTGAGGGAGTAAGGCCGTGCGTCGAAGACGGAGCTGTCTGCGATCGCTCCGAAGCTGCCTGTATACAGGCTTTTGATGCCCGGATGCCGATTTCCAAACGCCGGCGACAGAGTGAAAGGGGAAGTCGATGCATTGCTTTCGCTGCCGTTGATGAGCAGACCGTTGGACGATTTTTGCGACGCCTCGTCGGGTTCTGGCGCCGGCGGCTCAGGGGCGTTCTGAGATTCCGTTTCTTTCTTCTTCTCTGGCTTCTGCTCCACGGGTTGGCGTTGGAGCAGGACTGCCTCGCTGGGCGCAGGCTTGGCCTCAGCCAGCAGCGCTTTCGTACTCAGTAGCTGCAAATCCCACTCACCCTGAACGACGGTTGGCGTTACCGTGACGCTGTTTTCGAGGGTCGAGAAACCGCTCATTGCGATCTGAATTTTCCAGGTTCCATCCCCCAAGTCAGGGAACTCATACACTCCCTGGCCGTCGGTGACTGTGGAGAACTTTTTCGCTCCCTCCGTCACTGTTACGGTCGCGCCGGGCACGGGCAGGCCCTCATACCGTACGCGTCCGTGGTACTCAGATGCAGACGCCGTGCACGCCGCCATCAGCAGCGCGAAGCCGCACAGACACCGCCGCACCGAATGAGCAACTGCCTGCCTCCTTGGCCCCATTCCTTTAATTCCCGCTTGGCTTTTCTGCGTGGTCCAGCACCAGCACGCCAACCTGCGCTTTTCCTGCCTCGAGCTTCAGACCTATCTGCTCCTGGATCGCTGTAAACAGCGGCGGCGGCGCATCCGCTGCGTCGCTCGGTGGGGGCACCTTGATGCCCATGCCCCCAAACTGCGACTGATCCGGTGTCCATTTCAAGAGGAAGTTCCATTTGCCGGCCAGTTCCGTGTGGTCCACCACGGGCCGGTCCAACACAGCAGACTGCATCAGGCCGCAGAAGTCCGGCATCGTTGCATTCGTCACCGTCAGGGCACCGAGAGCGCGGAAGAACAATCCGGGAAGACTGCCCGGGGCCGAGTTGTTCTTCTCCATCTTCGGGCCACCTTTACCAACTGTTAGCACATAGGCGGAAAGCTCCTTGGTGTCGCGGTGGAACTTCAACTGGAAGCGGTCCGCAAGCAGCTTCTGCACCATCGATTTCAGCTGCTTGTTATTCGGCATTCCCGCGATGTCGGGCTGCGCCGCAATATCGAACTTGTCGGTTGCCGCCCAAGGCGGACTGTTCAGAATCTGCTTATCCTGCAGGTCGTAGGAAAACTTGATCAGGTCGTCCAGCGTTGTATTGATCGTGATAAATCGGTCGCCGCGCACCAGGAATCCCTTGCCCTGCTCATCCGGTGCGCTCGGCTTGACGGTTGCCACCTCAAAGC
>JBAVDD010000140.1:0-18114 GCA_049587035.1 Acidobacteriaceae bacterium
GAGCTGGATATGGCAAGGAAGAGGCACACACCTGAGCAGTTGGTGAACTTATTGCGGCAAGTGGAAGTGACCATAGCGAACGGGAAGACGACGGATCAGGCTTGCAGCAAGCGTTGATCACGGAGTAGACGTACTATCGCTGGCGCAAGGGATATGGCGGTCTGCAGGTAGACCAGACCAAGCGGCTGAAGTAATTGTGTTTGAGTTTGCCTCGGAGCCACGGCAGCGCAATCGTTGCTTGGCTCGAGCTTCAAGATCATCCAATCGCATGGCAAGGTGCAACAGGTTGAAGGCTTCCCACCGATCATTGACACCCTGCATCCGTCGGCCATCCTCCGCGCAAGAACAGACGAAGACGGGACCGGTACACAAAAATCTTTATAGATGACCTGCGACACGTCACAGATTTTTTGAAGAAATAAGCCTTCTCCTTTCAATGACAAGTCGATTGTTTGCACCGTGATTGCAGCAGGGCCTGATTGACAGATTGCATCTGCAGGGCGAATATAAGGCGAATATACTCGTATGTCTTCTTCAGCTACACTTCGCCGCCAGATCGAGGCAACCCTAACCAACCGAATTCCTTCGGCGCTGACGCCAGTACCGCGAACGATACGTCCAGTTGCGACTTCAGGGATTCAAACGGTCGATGAGTTGCTGGATGGCGGCCTTCCATTGGGAGCGATTACAGAAATCGTGGGACCCGAGTGCTCCGGGCGTACCTCCTTCGCTCTTTCCTTCCTCGCCCGAATGACCCAAGCAGAAAAGGTCTGTGCGTGGATCGATGTATCCGATTCACTCGACCCAGAATCGGCGGCAACGGCTGGTATAGATATGTCCCGGCTTCTATGGGTTCGTTGTGGAGTCTCGGCGGCACCCGTCCGGCGGCCATTGGCACAGCAGACCTTCTCTATTCCTGAGAAATACCTTATTCCCCCACCATTCAAGAAGGGGCTGCATGGCGGAGGCTTTGGGGCTCATCCGCGCAACGAAGTTAGAGGTCTTTCTGAAGCAGTCAGCGGCTTATTGCGACCTGAGGCATTCGCTCCACGTTGCGCGGAGTCGCAGCAGAATGAGCGGCCAAAGAAAGAAACGTTTACGCCGAATTTCCAGCAGTTCGCAGTAAAGCATGGCAGCAAGTCAGTCCATGCCGGTAACCCGTGGACAAGGATCGAGCAGTCGCTCCGGGTCACCGACCTAGTTTTGCAAGGAGGCGGGTTCAGTGCAATCGTTCTCGATATGGGCAGTATCGCGCCCGAGCATGCGTCGCGCGTCGAGTTGGGAACGTGGTTCCGTTATCGAGCATCCGCCGAACAGACGCAGGCCAGTATTTTCCTGCTAACCCAGCACCCCTGCGCGAAAAGTAGCGCAGAACTGTTACTACGGCTACAGCCACGCAATGCAAGACGTGACGAAGCCACCGTATTTACAGGAGTCGAGTACGAGATCGAAGTGGTACGCCGGCACTTTACGCAGACTCCGATGAACGTCATCCCACTGCGCAAACCATCGCGACGCGCCACTACAGCGACGTGGCATGGTAGAACGACCTGGGCAGGTCCACGATGACAAAGCAAGCCGAACTGTATGCCTGCCTTTATGCGAAAGAGTTTCCTGCCCAGGCGCTATTACGCTTACGACCTGAGCTGCGAAGTAAGTCATGCGTGGTGATGGAAGGTCGGGCACCTTTGCAAAAGGTCTGTTCGCTCACGCGAAAGGCACGCACTCTCGGACTTGTTCGTGGCATGACGCAGATGGAAGCAGAAACTTTTCCTGCCGTGACCCTCCTGCAACGTTCGACTAAAGAAGAAACTGCGACCAAGACAGCTCTACTCGAGTGTGCAGGTGCGTTCTCCCCGCGCGTGGAAGAGAAATGCGAAGATGGTGCATTCTTGTGTGCCATCGACATAGCAGGAACAGGAAGCCTTTTCGGTACTTCAGAGTTGTTGGCCAGGAATCTCTTAACTCGTGTACGAGCGCTCGGCATCACCGCTCGTATCGCAGTCAGCCACAACTTTCATGCTGCAGTCGCTATCGCCAAAGGAATGTCGTCGCGAACTTCGATCAAAGCCGTCCTCTCTGGTGAAGAAAGCACAGCACTGGCTCCCTTGCCGCTTGCTGCCCTTGATCTTACAGAAGAACAGGCAGAGACCCTTGATCTCTGGGGCATCCACACTTTGGGCATGCTTTCGGTTCTACCGGAGAAAGAACTGATTGCAAGGATGGGACAGGCAGGCAAGAGACTGCGCCAATTGGCGAATGGCGAGATGCCTCACCTGTTTCAGCCTGTAGAGCCAGCCTTCGCCCTGGAAGAGCACATGGAGTTGGACTCGCCTGTCGAAGACCGCGATGCTTTGCTCTTCGTGGTAAATATGATGCTCGATCAGTTGGTCTCCCGAGCGACGGCTCGGGTACTTGCGTTGGCTTCCGTCAGCATTGTTCTGAACCTTGAAGGCGCAATGATCCATTCGCGCACAATGCGACCAGCACTTCCCACAAACGACAAGCAGCTCTGGATTAAGTTGATCCTGCTCGATCTCGAAGCGCACCCGCCACAGGCAGCGATTCTGTCTTTATCAGTGACGGCTGAGCCTGGCAGCATCAGCAAGGTCCAACTCGGCCTGTTCTCGCCGCAACAGCCTGAACCCGCGCAGCTTGACGTTACGCTCGCTCGCATTCGTGCCATCGTGGGCGAGAACAATGTGGGCCGTGCTGTGCTCGAAGATACTCATCGACCGGATGGATTCAGAGTGGAGCCGTTCGCAGTCCCTTCTGGTGCTGTCTCGGTCGTCCCTTCTACTCAGTCCCGCTGCGCAATCCGAAAGCTGCGGCCTGCTGAAGATATCTCGGTTACGGTGCAAGGTAAGCGCCCCAAAAACTTCTTTTTTCGTCATAAGCACTACGACGTTGAGCGTCTGTATGGTCCGTGGCTAATAGGCGGAGATTGGTGGAACCTCACGTTATGGGGACTTGAACAGTGGGACATTGAGGCGAAGGCACGGGATAATGCATTGCTTCATTGTTGTCTGGAGCGAGACCAACTTGCGGACCGTTGGCAGATGGCGGCATTGTATGACTGAGCACTATGTGGAGTTACATGCCGCAAGCGCCTTCAGCTTCCTTGAGGGAGCGTCAACCCCGGAGCAACTCATAGAGCGAGCGGTGGCACTGGAGATGCCTTCGATGGCATTGCTCGATCGCAATGGGATATACGGTTCTGCTCGTTTTCATACCAGCGCAAAGAGGAACGGCATCCGCGCACATGTTGGAGCGGAGATCGCAGTTTCAAGCTTCGGCTCTAGCCTTATGCCTCCCGCATGGTTGCCGCACCAATATAAATCGGAACCAGCGCGCCTGCCCATTCTCTGCGAATCGCGCGAAGGTTATCAGAACCTCTGTCGATTGATTACGCAGTTCAAGATGCGCGAGACGACCAAGAAGGAGGGTGCAGCGACCCTTGATGATCTGGAGCAATATGCATCTGGCCTGGTATGTTTGACCGGCGGAAATGAGGGCCCCCTCGCCGCAGCTCTAACGAGTGGGGGAGAAGAAGCCGGACGCGAAACCGTCGAACGGCTGACACACATCTTCGGTTGCGAAAATGTCTATGTCGAGTTGCAACGCCATCGTGAGCGGGGAGAAGAATGGCGCAACCAGGCAGCCATCCGCATCGCCCAATCACTCAAGCTGCCCGTGATCGCAACGAACGGCGTTCGCTATGCGGTCGCATATGATCGTGAAATTCTGGATACCTTTACTGCAATTCGTTATCACATTGAACTAGATCAGGCTGGCAGATTACTGGCATTGAACAGCCAGCGTTATCTGCGTCACGCGAGAGAGATGGCGGCACTCTTTAGAGATGTCCATGGTGCAATTGAGAGTACTGGAAGTCTATCTTCGCGTCTCACGTTCGAATTGAATGATCTGGGCTATAAATTTCCGCATTATCCCGTTCCCGATGAGGAGACGATGGATAGCTTTCTGCGGAAGCGCGTAAAGGAAGGAGTATTACGCCGTTATGGACCAAAGAATGACAGAGTTTTACTTGAGCGGGCAAAGAAGCAAGTGGAACACGAGCTTGCACTTATCGCGAAGCTTGGCTTTGCTGGTTATTTTTTGATCGTGTGGGATATCGTCCAGTATTGCAAGCGAAACGACATTCTCATCCAGGGACGTGGAAGCGCTGCCAATTCCGCAGTGTGTTATGTCCTCGAAATTACTGCTGTCGATCCTGTTGGCATGGACCTTCTCTTCGAGCGGTTTCTGAGCGAGAGCCGTAACGAATGGCCGGACATTGACCTCGACCTTCCTTCTGAAGAAAAGCGTGAGCAGGCCATCCAGTATGTTTACACACGATTCGGTGAACTCGGTGCAGCTATGACGGCCAATGTCACGACGTATCGTCAGAAGTCCGCCGCACGAGAAACAGGTAAGGCGCTGGGGTTGAAAGAAGACTCGTTGAACCGGTTAGCGAGCCTTGCCGGCCAATGGGAGTGGCGCGGCAAGACTGACACAATGGCACACTCGTTCGTCCATGCGGGTTTCGACATTCGCGATCCTCGCATTGCCAAACACCTGGAACTTTCCATGCGAATTCAGGACTTGCCACGCAACCTAAGCCAGCACTCGGGTGGGATGGTGATCTGCCAAGGACAATTGAATCGCATCGTTCCGATTGAACGAGCGACGATGCAGGGACGAACCGTCGTCCAGTGGGACAAAGAAGACTGCGCCGACCTCGGCATTGTTAAGGTGGATTTGCTAGGGCTTGGCATGATGGCTGTTCTGAAGGATTGTCTCGATCTGATACCCAGGCACTATGGCGGCAGAATCGATTTGGCGCAATTACCCGAAAATGACGAGGCCTATCGAACGGCACAACAACCCGAAATCATGGGACTACTGTTGCAACAGACGATCGGCAAGCAACCTAGGCACAGAGTCGATCTTGCACAGCTGCCTGAAGATAACGAGGTGTACCGGACTCTCCAGGATGCTGACACTGTGGGCATGTTCCAAGTCGAAAGCCGCGCTCAGATGGCTTCATTGCCACGCAACAACCCAGAGAAGTTCTACGATCTCGTTGTCCAGGTCGCTATCATCCGGCCCGGTCCTATCGTTGGGCAGATGATGCACCCCTACATGCGACGGAGACAGAAGAAAGAAGAAATTACTTATCCGCATCCGTCACTGGAACCAGTCCTGAAGCGGACTCTGGGTGTTCCGCTCTTCCAGGAGCAGTTGCTCCGCATGGCGATGACCGTTGCCAACTTCTCGGGCGCCGAGGCCGACGAGTTGCGCCGAGCTGTCGGCATGAGGCGCTCCTGGGAACGTATGAAGAGCCTGGAAAGCAAGCTCCGCGCGGGCATGACAGCCAACGGAATCGATATTGCCACGCAGGACAACATCGTGCAGAACATCAGTTCCTTCGCGCTATACGGGTTTCCTGAATCCCATGCGGCGTCATTCGCACTCATCGCCTATGCCTCCGCGTACTTCAAGGTTAAGTACCTAGCAGCTTTTACCTGCGCGATCCTAAATAACCAGCCAATGGGCTTTTACTCGCCTGCCGTGCTCATCAAAGATGCGCAACGTCATGGTCTACGCATAAAACCTGCTGACGTACAGGTTTCCGACTGGCTTTGCACCATCGAGGATGAACCCGATGGACCATTGTGCCTACGACTGGGCTTGCGTTATGCAAAGCGTATGCGAAAGCAATCTGCAGACGCACTCGTTGCGGCTCGCAAGCGAGACGGCCTGTTCCGCTCGACAGAAGATCTCGTCGTGCGCGTACCATTTCTCGACAGAAAGGAGCTTACACTGCTTGCCCGGATAGGAGCTTTAAACAAACTGAATGGCATCGCGCATCGCCGGGATGCGCTTTGGAAGGTCGAGCGTGCTGGAAAAATCGAAGGACCACTATTCCTACAAAACAGCCAATGGCTGCTGGACGAATCAGAGACGCAACCTCTTCAGCATATGAGTGCGGAGGAACGTCTCGTTGCCGACTACGCTGGGACGGGACTCACCATCGATAGACACCCTATATCTCACCGCCGATCCGAATTACAAAACCTGGGCGTGCGATCAGCAAGAGAGCTAAGGGATTGTAAAAATGGGGAGTTCGTCCGAGCCGCAGGCTGTGTCATCGCCCGACAAAGACCTGGCACGGCCAAGGGCTTCATCTTCATCTCGATGGAAGACGAGACGGGCATTGCCAATGTGATTGTCACTCCTCATCTTTACGATCGTGATCGGTTGATCGTCACTCGTAGCAAGTTCCTTCTAGTAGAGGGCCTTCTGCAGAATCAGGACAAAGTGATCCATATTAAAGCGACAGGACTAACCACGCTATCCGATCACGCGCTCGAAGTGACCTCGCATGATTTTCACTAAAGTCGATAGACCAACAAGTTCATGCTCCGTCGCCATCGTAGAGATAAGTGCAACTGGTATGTTGTAGGATATTTCCCTCAACCGTAGCTCATATTTCGGACCTGGCCAGAGGCTCCGGCGAGAATGCCGCGAGCGAGCATCGGATAACGCCTGCGAACATTGGCATCTTCCGCGACTGCCGAATTTCAGACACCCCAATCCACCCGCCCATCCGCTCTCCTCTCAATCTTTTGTCGCTAGGCTCGTGACATCCACCAGCATCGCTGGTCGCTCCAGCGTCTCCTGTATCAGGTCGACGAGATTTGTATCACCACCGATAATCTCCTTGGATACAAGAGAAGCCATTCGAGAGCACGAGAAATACAGGCTCATCCCACTTGATTGATAGGCTTATCGAATGGTCACTTTACGTCGTGTCAGCTTCTGGCTCTGATCAGCAGGGACAACTTCGAACTTATAGTTCGACCTGGACGCGAAGCCGCTGGTCGGTAATATCGCGCTAAAGAAACCGAACGGTCGCTTCTGTAGTTCTATTGCGCCATTGGATCCATCAGATCCTGTCCAGCGAACTAAGCCTTCAAATCCAACCATCACCTGGAATAGCTTTCCCGCGATCATCCAAGTGCGGTTTTCCTTCTCCGTCCAGCGCGTTAGGTTCGATCGCGTCTCTTCATCAAGGTAGCGCCTTATAGTGGCTGGAGGCATGTCCCAAACACGACCCTCATGCAACGAGCGCAACAGCTTTACATATTCCGCATGCGCCCACGCCAAGGGCATCCCGCTTCCTGTCGGACGTCCGTTATACAGTTCGCGCTCGGGAACATCCGCCTCATTCCATACTTGTTCGGGCAGCATGCCGCACTCACTGGTTTGGCGGGCCATGGTCCGCAGCATCTCCAGCGCGCCGTAGCGATCGCCCGCGGCCACCGCATAATGTCCGCGCTCTCCAGCCAGCAGCGTCCAACAACGTCCCACACCATGTCCATTGAACGGCGCTCCGTCAGGATGTTCGCCATAGCCGTCGTGGGAACTTCGCGTCCAGCCCGGTCCAGTGCTCATTTCGTATCGCAGTTCTCCATCGATTACCTTCAACGTATTGAGCATGCGAGGGTCGTCGGCGCGCCGCAGCCCCATGCGCACCAGCATGAGTGCATCTGGGCTCACCACATCGGTCGCTCTGCGCCTGGAATTACCCAATAGCTTATTCGGCATTTTGAGGTTCAGCGTTTTCAACAATTTTTGCGCCGTCTCAGGGGGAGCAATCCGCAAGTAGTATCCCGACACATCATACTTTTCCGCCAGCTTCGTGCCTTTCACATATGTGTATTCGTCGATCGCCTCATTCCACATGTCAGCCGTTTCGCGCAGAAATTCCGCTTCCGCGGTTTTCCCTGTCGCGTCGGCCAGCTCTGCCGCATCCAGAAGCGCGGCAACTTCTACGGCAATTGTGAAAACCGAGTAGCCCGCCAGGGCTTCCCATCGTTCTTCCTCTGTCCTAGGCCCGTTCCTCAGCAGGTACACCACTGCCTTACGCACTGCTGGCCAGACATCGAATCCCTCCAAATGTCCCTCGCGGTGCAAACGGCAAGCCAGCATGACTGGCAACGCGGTCGAGTCCATTTGAACCGAGTCAAGGTGTGGAGTTCCATCGAGCCACAGATTCTGGCTCCAGTGCCCGTCCTCCTCCTGTACAGAAATCAGATAGAAAATCGCCTCCAACGCCGCCTTAGTATCTCCGCATGCCAGCTTGCCAAATGCACTCTCCACCATGTCCCGCGGCCACAGCACATGATAGCCGCCGGTATCATCGTCGCCTCGGACGAATCCCCACGGAATCGAAAGACTCGCCACATAGCCGCCCGGATATCGCTTGGACTGATGCGTTTCCAGAACAGCCGTGCTTACACGATAGATATCGTGGCTGCCCCCTCCTAAGTCCTCGAATAAATCGTACGTCGCTTGCTCGTTGCGCCACTCAGTGATGAATCGCTGCAATACTTGTTCGAAGTTCTCGAGTAGCCCCGACCGAGCCTGCTGCGCCGCCTCAGCACAGCTCCCGCCGAACCCTATCGACACAACAAAACCGTCTTCCGCGACGCTCAAATCGATTTCGGCACACATTGCAATGTTGCCGTCTGGAGCATCGTTGTAGCACTTTCTCAGCTGCCCGTGCTTCTTCAGGTCATCAATTCCTTCGCTCTTTCCCACATACCCACAACTACATTCGAGATAGCGCACCGATGCGCCCACAGCAAGAGCGGCGCCATCTCGGCTGCCGAACAGCATCTTCACACCCTTATACTCGCCGATGTGGGCTGAGTTTCCCTGACCCTGGTCCTGCAACTGCGGGTCCACAAGCAAAAACAAGCGAAGATTGCCTTCCCTTGGCTTGAATCGCACCCGAAGAAGAAGCACATCCCGCGCGGGATCGGTCACGATTTCTTTCTTCAAGACATAGCGCCCTTCTTTGCACGTGGTCTTAACGGTATAGGCCGGTACACCATCTTCGACTGGCACGACAACATGTTGTGCATCTAGCGCTTCGTCGCTAAAAAATCCGGCCCCGTCGGTAATAAGAAATCGAACCGATCGCGTGTTCGCTGTGTCGATATCCGGAAAATAAATCTCGTTGATTGTCCCACCACCCAATGTGAACCAAAGACGACTCTGCTTCTGCGTCGAAGTTCCGACTGCAGTCTTAGCTCCACTGCTCCAGCGCGGATTTCTGCCCGGATTCCCAGGCGCCCGCTTGGATTCCCGCGGCCTGGTCAGTCCTTCTCGCTCCACACCTTTGGGCATAAAAATTGTTCTCCCTCGTACGCTTCCCTTATCTCCTAATTGGATGCAAAAAGCTGCCCTTACACATTTACTCGATCGGTGTCGATCCAATACATTTCCCCCCGCATTCCGCGACGAATCCTGTGAGCGGGAGTAGCGCTTGGTGAGCGCTTGTGATTGTGTATGGATAAATGCAGTTTGATCCTCTGTTGACCCCCAAGAAGCGGAAAAGCTAAAGATATACATTCCGGAGGGAGAGTACATCTTTTTGATGCATGAGCAGTCAGATGAAGACCCTCAAAGGCATGGCTACGCCCGGCATTTGGCCTGTGCGTTACTGTCGTCCTGATCATCGGAGCCTGAATCTTGATGGTGGGTGGAACCAAACCTCGCGAGATGATCGTGGCCGCTGCAATTGTTGGCGAGATAGCATCATTTCTTTATATGGCGAAGCGGACCGGGCTCTTAGATCTGAGGTTCGAGACACACGACGTGATCAAGGGTTGGAGCGTGCCATGGTATCTGGCGGCGGCATAGCGGTCATTACACTTGTGCTGGTAAAGGACCTCCTGTATCGAAAACGACCCAGATCACAGTACCGCACCGGCAAGTTCAGAACGGGAAAATGGATCCGAAGTCTGGCGATTGATTCTCCATGTTTGTTGCTAATTCTCATTTCAGGGGTTGGGGTCTTTCGTTTTCAGGAGGGGGCGCCGTTTAAGACCAGCTATGCCGAGCGCAAGCCCTGCGATAGCCCCGGCCGCGAGTATCCAGCACAGCCCGCTAAGCTTGGACGCGGGTTGCGTGTGGCCCCTTTCTGCGTAACCGTTCCTTGTCACTGTAGACAGCGGCGTTTGTTGCGACTGAATCGCCATCTGCAACACTTCCGCGGTGTGCATGGCTTTGCGCTTTGTTCCATGCGCTATCTGCTGACGGCAACTGAATCCGTCGGCCACAACGATTGTCGCAGACGAGGCAGCTCTCACTCTCGGCAACAGCACGCGCTCGCCGATCTGCATTGAGATGTCGTAATGCTCGGCCTGGTATCCGAAGGAGCCAGCCAGCCCGCAGCAGCCAGAATCCAACACTTCGGTCTCAAGGCCGGCTTTGCAGAGCAGTTCTTTTTCCGGTGAAAGGTCCCAGAGTGCTTTGTGGTGACAGTGGCCATGTACGAGCACTTTTAGTGAATCCGTCTGAGCACGTTTACGCGACGACCTTTCGAACGCGACCCGCGCAGGCGAGTAGCCGGCCTTGCACAGGAAGTCCGGCAAAAGCACGACGGACTCTGAGAGTCTCTGCGCGGCCTCATCGCGAGGAAACAGATTCGTAAGTTCATCGCGAAAGACAGAGGCGCAACTTGGCTCCAAGCACACGACCGGCGTGCCGCGAGCGATGTCTTCTGCCAGGGCGGACAAGATTTTTCGCAAATAGGCTTTTGCTTCGTCTAGGATGCCGAAGTCGTACAGCGGGCGGCCGCAACAGAGGTGCTGACGCGGAACACGAACGCGGAATCCGGCATCCTCCAATACCTCCAGCGCTGCCTGAGCAGTATGCGGCATAAAGTAGTTGTTGAAGGTGTCAGCCCAGAGGATCACATCTCCGTTAGCCGTAAGAGCACGATTGGGCGGATGATCTTGCAGCCACCGCTTGAAACTCTGGTGAGGGAAAGCAGGCATCTGGCGATGATCCGTGATTCCGCCGATTTGGCATGTCAGAGAGCTCAGTCCCGGCATCCTCATAGCGAGATTCGCTACTGCCGGGGCCCGCGAGCCGATCGCCGCCCACTTGTCGATGTAACCCATACTGAACGCGGCTGCCGGCCGCGGGTGCTGCTCGTAATAATGCGCGAGAAACTCTGCCTTGTACGTAGCCACGTCAACCGAAACCGGGCAGTCCCCCTTACAGCCTTTGCACGCCAAGCAGAGGTCCAAAGCCTCCTTGACGCCTTCGTTCTGCCAGGTGTCCGGAATGGTCTCTCCTCGCACCATTTCAAATAGGAGGCGCGCGCGTCCACGCGTGGAATGCCTCTCCTCGCGCGTGACCTGGAAGCTGGGACACATAGTAGCACCGTCCAGCTTGCGACACTTGCCCACGCCGAAACAGCGTTCAGTCGCTTCTGCCATGCTCCCGTGGTCCTCCGGAAACTGGAAGATCGTTGGCAACGCGAGCGGTTTGTAGTCCGGCCCCGTGCGCAAGTTGCTATCCAGCGGATACGGATCGACAAGCTTGCCCGGATTCATCTTCCCGGCTGGGTCCCAGATGCGTTTGAACTTCGCGAACGCTTCGACGAGACGTGGGCCAAACATGATGGGCAGGAGTTCGGCACGCGATTGCCCGTCACCATGTTCACCCGAAAGCGATCCTCCATATCGCACCACCAACTCGGCGGCTTCCGTCACAAACCTCCGGTACTTTGCCACGCCTTCCACTGTCTTCATGTCAAAATTCATGCGCGCATGCATGCATCCCTGGCCAAAATGGCCATACAGCACAATGAAGTAGTCGAACCGCTCACAGAGAGCGTAGAAGGCACGCAAGTACTCACCGAGCTTCTGCGGAGGAACTGCGGCATCTTCCCACCCGGCGTACGTGTCTTCCGTTACGCCTGGCACGCGTGACGCGCCAAGTCCGAGCTCGCGCACTTCAATCGCAGCCTTCTGATCCGTAGGATCTTCGAGCAGCTGCGCCTTCACCTGCTTGTGGTCGTGAGCCTCGGCCCAGCGCAATGCTTTTCGTCCCATCGCCAGCACTTCTTCGCGGGAATCAGCACCGAACTCCACCAGCAGCCATGCGTCGCCCGTATTGTAGAACTTCATTCCTGGAAGGTTTTTGCCTTTCAGATGCTCATTATCGATAACGCGTTTTTGGAAACCCTCGATGGCGATTGGTCCAAGATTGCTGACGTGTGAGGACTGATCGCCAGCATCGAAAACGGAGGGGTATGCCAGCAATAGCATCACACGATGCGGCGGGTTATGGATTAGCTTCGTCTTCGCTCGAAGAGTGATGGCGCATGTGCTCTCCGTTCCCACTAGCGCGCGGGCTACGTGAAACCCATTCTCCGGCAGCAGGTAGTCGAGGTTGTAGCCTGACACACGGCGCGGAATCTTCGGATAGCGTGCTCGGATGTCCTTCGCGTATTGGTCTCGCAGGTTCCGCAGCGCTGCATAGATGTGTCCCTTCCGTCCGCCTTCTGCAATGATCTTCTTCAGCTGCGACTCGGACGTCTCACCAACCGTCATGCGAGTCCCGTCATACAGCAGAATCTCAAGCTCCTCGATGTTCTCGCTGGTCTTCCCACCCATTACAGAATGCGCGCCACAGGAATTATTGCCGATCATGCCGCCCAGCGTGCAATATGCGTGCGTGGCTGGATCGGGGGCGAAGGTCAAACCGTGTTTTCCCGCAGCATCACGCAACTGATCGTTTATCAACCCGGGCTCAACCCACGCAAATCGGCGCTTCGGGTTCATCTCCAGCAAACGGTTCAGGTACTTTGAGAAGTCGAGGACAACTGCTACATTGCAGGTCTGGCCAGCGAGACTCGTTCCAGCACCTCGACCGAGGACGGGTACGCCATATTCCCGACAGACGGAGACCGACGCGATCACATCCGCGATTGTGCGTGGAACGACAACACCAATGGGCACCTGGCGATAATGACTGAGATCAGAGGCATACAGTGCTCGTGATGCGCCGTCGAAAAACACTTCCGCCGTAGTGGCTGCGCGGAGGCGCGACAAAAGTTCCTCAGCCAGAGACGAGGAAACGGACATAGGCGAAGGCGGCATGAAGACTCCCAACCTGATGAGATGATGCGCTTCGCAACATACGTTGCCGGAAACGAACTTAAGTATCTCCAGTGTCCAATTCAAGGTCCGGCACCATCGATGAGTGATTTGGTGATTTTCCGCGAATCGCGCATCTTTCGGCTCGTCAATGGAACACTCTGGATATGCTGGAACTGCCGACGGGGTGAATCTCGAAGAACGTCGTGCGATCCCTTGATATACAACTAGTTGGCGCACAGAAGACGCTAGAGGTATGACCCTCTAGTGTCTCCTTTGTCGGCCAGAATTTACCATCGTTGGGCACACACCTGACGTACTTTGGGCTCACATTATCGATATTCCGATTTATAAAGATAACCAGCGCGGTGTAAAGACTCTTACTTGGGAGCTGCTGTACATTTCAGAACTGCGTGAAGAGTGCTGTGAGTCTGTCGATGAGTGCATTGGCCTGATATCGGCATTTGAGATTCAATCCTGATTGGAGCCACGCCGGGATATGTGGACGTAAGACCCCACAAGTTCAGAAGTGTAGGGTTCACATAGATAAACCGGCCTTCCCGGTTGAACGCATACAACCCTGATAGAGAGTACGACTCCTCAGGGCTGTACAGGCTCCCCTGCAACCACTCCTGTGAGCTTAGATGTGGAGATCTTCTGGTTGAAGGTAGCTACCTCCGACTGCAGAAACTGGTTGTACTTCTCGAGGGCGGCTTGATACAGCGGCTCGAGGAGCTTCTGCTGCGCCAGTTCGGCGGGGGTGGGAGCCTCGTCGGAGCCCTCCAGCAGACCGTCGAGGGCGAAGAGATGCTCGCGGATCTGGTCCGGCTTCCGCAGCGTGGACTCAGCCGCTCCGGCATCACTAGTGATGGTCTCGCGTTCGGCGGAGATTTGCTGGTCAAAGCCGTCGAGCATTTTCGTTGCCTCCGTCTCGTCGGGTAGACCCTTGGCGGCCTGGCGAAGGGCGGCTAGTTGGGCGTGCATCACGTCCAGCTGATTCAGCGCCACGTCAAGCTGCGAGATCTCATGCAAGACGGAGCGGGCTGCCTGATAGCGCTGCTCCATGTTGATCTGGCTGGCATGGGAGTCCTGGTCGTTGACGACGGCGAAGCTCTGCTTGGCGGTATGGCCGGCGATGGTGAGAGTGGCGGTGTACTCCCCAGGAGGAACGAGGGCGCCCGAGCGGGGACCTTTGTCGAAGTCTTTGCCTCTATTCCAGCGAACCGGTCCATCGGCGCGCATATCCCAATAGAAGCGCTGCAGCCCGGCATGGGTGTCGATCCAGGGGATCTCCTTTGGCTCAACGGACTCGGCTGACCCGCCAATGTTTAGGGAGGGCTGCTGTTGGGTCTCGGTGGGTGTGGCTGGATGAGCAGGGGCGGCCTCACCCTGCTCGGCACGCTGAGGCCCGGCATGGGCGGACTCCAGCGCAGAGGCGGGCGGCAGGTCCTCTTCGTTGGGCGCGGTCTCTCCGGGCTCCAACGTGCGCGTACCTTTGAAGGTCCGGACCACCTGTCCCTGCGCGTCGGTGATCACAAGGTCGCCGGGGTGCTTCGCGTCCTGGGGAAGGTAATAGCTGAGTGCTGCACCGTAAGGAGGATTGGTTCCGTAGAAGGCCCCGTCACCAAGAGCTTCCACCTGCGTCCAGGGCCAGAAGCGCTGTGCCGGCGCCAGCGGGAATAGGTGCACGGACTCCTGGTTCAGGTTTGGCGCGAACTGCTGGAATGGCGTCAAATCATCGAGGATCCAGAGAGCGCGTCCATGCGTGGCGACGATGAGATCGTTGTCGAGGGCATTGAGCGCCAGATCATAGACTGCGGCGTTGGGCAGACCGAGGCCGAAGAGATACCAGTGGGCGCCCGCATCCCAAGAGACGTACAGTCCGTTCTCCAGCCCAGCGTAATAGAGGTGAGGATTGTGCAGGTCCTGGCGGACGACGTGGGCATACATCGACGGGGGAAGGTTGCCGCTGATGGAGTGCCATGTGGCACCAAAGTCTGTGGTGCGGAAGAGGTAGGGCTTGAAGTCGCCGCTGAAATGGCGGTCAACTGCGATGAGAGCTTCGCCCGGATCTGTCGGTGAGAGGTCAATGGACTCGATGCGGCCCAGCGGGGGAAGGCCGGGAATATGGGAAGCAATGTTGGCCCAGGTGGCGCCGCCGTCGCGGGTGAGTTGCACCAGACCATCGTCGGTGCCCACCCAGATCACCTTGCGGTCGGAGGTCGAGGGGCTGATGCTTAGAATGGCGTCGAAGACTTCAGCCCCGGAGTTGTCCTTGATGATGGGGCCGCCGGAGGACTCCTGCTTGGACTTATCATTCAGGGTGAGATCCGGGCTGATGGCCTTCCATGTGTCGCCGCGGTCGTCGCTGCGGAAGAGCACGTTGCCGCCGGCGTAGATGACCTTGGGATCCTGGGGGGAGGTCGCGAAGCCAGCATCCCAGGCGAAGCGGTAGGGAAGGCCGGCGACGCCACCGCCGGCGAAGTCGCGCGGATACGGCTCGATGTCTTTGGACTGCTCGGTGGCTCGATTGAAGATCATTAAAGCGTCGTTCTGGGTGCTGTTGTAGATGATGTTGGGATCATCCGGCGCGGGCACGGCAAAGATGCCATCGCCACCGTTGAGCGCGAACCAGTATCGGTCTGTGATACCCGAAGGATCTTTGCTGCGGCCGGGACCACACCAGGCGCTGTTGTCCTGCAAGCCGCCGCAGACCATATAACGCTGCTGGCTGCTGGTGGCAACGTGATAGAACTGCCCGATGGCGATGTTGTGGATGAAGGCCCAGTGCGCTGCGTCGTCCAGCGAGAGAGCCACGCCACCATCGTTGCCATCGATGATGCGTCCGCTGCCTGCGGGGTCGATCCAGATTGCGTGATGATCGCCATGGATCTGTTTAGCGATGATGTGGAAGTTCCCCCCGCCGTCGCTAGATTCGAGCAGATCATTGGAGACAGCGAGAACGTGGTTCGGATCCTTCGGATCGACGGCGATATGCGAGAAGTAGAAGGGGCGAGAGTCCACCTCCTGGTTGCTGCTGACCAGGCTCCATTGATCGCCGGAGTCATCCGAACGCCACAGGACGCCCTGGGTAGAGCCCATGACGGCGTAGACGATGTTGGGCGAACTGGGGGCGATGGCCAGGCCGATGCGCGTGACCGGAGCGGAGGGAAGGCCGTGGCCGCTCAGGCGCTGCCAGGTGAGGCCGTTGTCGAGGGAACGGAAGATCGCGTCCTCGGGGCCACCGCCGGAGTAACTCCAGGGTGTGCGCCGGAAGCGATAGGTGGCGGCGAAGAGTACCTGCGGGTTTTTCGGACTCATGGCCATGTCAGAGATGCCTGTGGATGGGCTTGTGTAAAGAACCTTCTGCCAGGTGAGCCCGCCGTCGGTGGTGCGGTAGACGCCGCGCTCTGCATCGTCCGCGTAGGGGTTGCCCATGGCGGCGACCAGCACGGTATCAGGGTGGTTGGGGTCGATGACAATGCGGGAGATCTGAAAGGTGTGGTCCAGGCCCATGTGCTGCCAGTGAAGGCCCCCATCGGTGGACTTGTAGACGCCATCGCCGAAGGAGACGTCGTTGCGCACGTTGGCTTCGCCTGTGCCGGCCCAGACGATGGAGGGATTCACAGGGTCAACGGCCAAAGCACCGATGGAAGCTACGCTCTGGTGCTGGAAGAGCGCCTTCCAGGTGATGCCGCCGTTGCTGGTGCGGAAGATGCCGCCGTCGGCTGCTCCGACGTAGTACGTCTGGTTGTCGCCCGGAACGCCGGCAACGGCAGAGACTCGCCCACCGGTGATGGCTGGGCCGATCTCGCGGAAGCCGATGCTGCGGCGCACCACCATGGGCAACTCGGTACGGCCCTCATGATTGGCCCGCTGCGGCCCCGCGGGGCCGGCAAACGGCGTGGAGATGCTGGAAGTCTGTTGTGAGAAGGCAGATCCAGTGGCTAGGAAGAGGATCAGGCTGGCGAACGCAAGAGATCCAGAGCATATGCAGCGAGTCATGGGCATGGTCTCGAATTCTGATGTGGGTCAGGGGTGAGGTGAACAACGTACTCTACGCAAGCGTACCGCGATAAGGGTCGAAGTTTATCATGTCCAGCGCGGGAGTTCAGGAAAGAGAGGAGCAGGTGGTCGTGTCTCTATCAGATTTTGCCTGTATCGTCCCATGACCACTATTTATCGCCAACCTATCTTTTTTCCAAGGGCAAGCGATTTAAGCGAAGGCTGTTACTCAACCTTCCGCTTGTGGACCTTCCCGGTGTGGTCAAGATACCAAACGGGGTTTTGTATTAATATAGAGCCCCCGCAACCATTGAATGAAAGGCAAACCCCAAAACCGACCCATTCAGACAGCTGATTTTCTTAGGCCATCCGCTTGATTTTGCATGTACATATCTCCAAATTGTTTCCTGGGTTTGTGCAACAGGCTGATCCGTTGACAGGGTTCCGGGTGGGCTGTCGCCCAACTGTCAATTACTACTTGGTACAAAACATCGGTCAGACCAGCACCAAGTCATCACCGATAAGGGCTTGCCGGAATCGATCGCAGAAGCGCTCAGAAAGCAAAATATTGAAGTGACCCCGGTTTGAGTCAGACACGGCCCTGCCGATGTCCCCAGTGCTGGGTGAATCGGGAAGCATATCGTTTGCCAACGAGGTGAAGAGCCGTGGTTGTGCGCCGAGCATGTCAGACACGTTGGCCTACGACTCCATTAGCACGTGGAAGCGCGAGGGAGTACGGATGTTGAACCCGATGGATCGGGCTTGGCTTCTGCGATGCACGAGTTCAGTCTCCGTCAGCTGAACCTAAACCAATCTGCACAGTTCCGAGCTTTTTGATCGATATGGCAGTTTCGCCATTCACCTTTTCAAAGGGAAGAGATCTTCTTGCCGAAGCGGACCTTTCGATGAGATAGCTTACGCTCGCAAGTGCATGAAAGCTAATGATCTCTCCAGCCAATTGGCTGTCGATTTCTTTTCCTGAGATGTAAGCGGTTATGGTCACCGGTTGTCCTGCCCAGGGATTGCGAATCCTTAGTTGCTGGGTTGCCCCCGACTCTATCGCCAATATGATTGCCACACCATTCCTGACTTGCACATCAATCTTTGTGTTGTGGCGCACATAGACGCTGCCGTCGAAGTC
>JBAVDD010000141.1:0-1642 GCA_049587035.1 Acidobacteriaceae bacterium
GTGCAGGACGCCGGCGATGGCGGCGTTGCGGATCATGTCGGTCTTGAGGGCGGCGAGGCGGCCGTTGTAGGTGAGCGAGATGCTCTCTACGTGGCCGAGGGCGGTATCGCCGTTGCCGGAGCCTCCGGCGTGGCCGAGCAGCTGGCCGAGGCGCGCGGCCATCTCGATGTAGGGCGAGACTTCGGCGTACTCCTCTTCGGTGAGGGAGGCGACGTTAACGGCGTTCTGGACGACGCCGAGCTTGAGGTAGTCGCGGACCTGGTTGGCGAGCTGGATGCCGATGGCCTCCTGGGCCTCGTCAGTGGAGCCGGCGATGTGCGGGCTTAGGAGGATGTTGTCGATGCCGAAGTAGGGGCTGTCTTTCAAAGGCTCCTTGCGGAAGACGTCGAGCGCGGCTCCGCCGACCTGGCCGGATTGCACGGCTGCGGCGAGGGCTTCGTCGACGATGAGCTCGCCGCGCGCGCAGTTGATGATGCGGACGCCCTTCTTCATCTGGGCGATGGACTTCTCGTTGATCAGGCCTTCGGTCTGCGGCGTGAGACCGACGTGCAGGGAGAGGAAGTCCGAACCGGCGAGGACCTCGTCAAGGGAAAGCAACGCTACCTGGTTCTCGCGGGCGATCACCGGAGCGATGAACGGGTCGTAGCCGATGACGTCCATGCCGAAGGCCTGGGCGCGGCGAGCGACCTCAAGACCAATGCGGCCGAGGCCGATGATTCCCAGTGTTTTGCCCCGGAGCTCAGAGCCCTGGAGGGATTTTTTCTCCCACTTGGCAGCGTGCATGGAAGCGTTAGCCCGTGGAATTGCGCGGCACATGGAGATCATGAGGCCGAGGGTGAGTTCGGCGACCGCGACCGCGTTGGCTCCCGGGGTGTTCATGACGACGATTCCGCGACGAGTGGCTTCGGCGGCGTCGATGTTGTCGACTCCCACGCCTGCGCGGCCGATGATTCGGAGTTTGGGAGCAGATGCCAGCAACGCTGCATCTGCCTGTACTGCGGAGCGGACGATGAGGGCGTCAGCGTCGGCGAGCTCGGCGGGAAGGTCGGTGATCTTGTCGGCGGTGACGCAGTTCCAACCAGGTTCTTTCTGGAAGATAGCAAGCGTGGCGGGCGAGACTTTTTCTGCAAGAACGATCTTCAAAGACAACTCCAGTAAGGTTTTGGCGCGGCTCTGCGCAACCTTACTAGTGTACTTCCTGGGATTGGAGCGTTCGGAGGGATGGTCTAGCGGGTACCCCTCCCCCCTCCCTCCCCTCTGTCGTTTTTCCCCGTAAGCGGTTCAAAACAATGCGGTTAATGGCAAAGATCCCGTTTTATGCCTTTTGCTTTGTTTTGAGTCACTTACAGACGCCTATATTTGTATGTGTGGCAAACGCATAGGGTTACGGCTAAATATAAGCACCCATTGGGGTTAGGGGTGCTTTTTGGAGGTGGAAGAAGATAGCGCGAGATTGCAGGCGACGGTTACGAGCGCCTGTGGAATCGATCGGGCTGGTACGGGCTTGGGATCGGGAGCTGTTTAAATTGTAGCGGGTTGGAGGGGGGAAGTATGCCAGGTTTTGAAGATATAAATCGCCTGTGTTTATAGGGTGTTTGGCGATTTAGGGAGCGTCGGGGGGCTTGACAGGATTTCGAACGTG
>JBAVDD010000142.1:0-2032 GCA_049587035.1 Acidobacteriaceae bacterium
CCTCCACATCCAGCGAATCAAACAGCGCGCTCTCCTGGAACACCATCCCCACATGCGCCCGCATCTCGAACATCTCGTTCTCGGTCATCTCTCGCAACGGGTACCCAAACACCCGGACCTCTCCACTGTCCGGCTCGATCAACCCATTGGCCAGCTTCATCAGAACGCTCTTGCCGCCGCCCGCCGGCCCCAGCAGAATCCGCGTCTCTCCATGCGCCACAGAAAAGCTAACCCCGGTCAACACCTGGTTCCCCTCAAAGCCAATCGAGACGTCGTCGAACTCGACCATCGGCCGCCCGCTCGCCAAAAACTCCGCCATCCGCGGGCTCACGACCGTCTGCGGGTTCACGACCGTCTCAGCCATCGCCTACCTTCCGAAGAACCCAATCATCATCTGCGTAACCAGAAAATCCACCAGAATAATAATCACCGACGAAGCCACCACTGCCTGCGTCGTCGAACGTCCCACACCACGCGTTCCACCCGTCGTCCTCAGCCCGTAATAGCACCCAATCGTCGCTATGATGAACCCCGAGAACAGCGGCTTCACCAGTCCTTCCACCACGTCGCCATGCACCAGCGACATGTACCCCGTATGGAAGAACGTGCCCGCATTCAGCTTCAGCATCGCCACCGAAACGAACGCGCCTCCCGCAATCCCGCATGCGTCCGAGATGATCGTCAGGAAGAACAGCATGAACACCGTGGCCACCAGCCGCGGCGTCACCAGCTTACGAATCGGATCCGTCCCCAGCGCCCGCATCGCATCAATCTGCTCGGAAACCTTCATCGAGCCCAGTTCACTGGCCATGCCCGATGCGTTGCGCCCGGACACCATCAGTCCCGTCAGCACCGGCCCCAGCTCCTTCACCATCGAAAGGGTTACCAGCTCGCCGGTCATATTCACCGCGCCAAACTCTTTCAGCGAAACCGCCGCCTGCAGCGCCAGCACGCATCCGGTAAAGAACCCCGTCAACACCACAATCGGCAGGGAACCCACGCCGATCGAATCCATCTGCGCGAAAATATCGGCCATGTACCGTGGTCGCGTAAAGATGTTGCCGACCGCGCGTGCACACAGCAGGGAGTACTCCTGCACGGAAGAGACGACGGTCTTAGCGTAGGCTTCTGGAGAGACAAATCTCATGCGTTTCGCGCTTTGCTCAGGGTATCAGATGCGCATTGCCCCACATCCGGTCGCATTCTCTGCACTCTCGTTTCTTGATGCCACGGGATGAGAAAATAGAAAGATGGCCCAGGCTCTGAACCGGACAGCTCGCCCTATGCGCCCGACCATGAGAGCCGCCGTTCTGCGTGGCCAGGAAGATCTCCGTATCGAGGACGTCGCCATCCCCACCCCCGGCTCCGGTGAGCTCGTCCTGCGCGTCGGCGCAGCCCTCACCTGCGGCACCGACCTCAAGGTCTACCGCCGCGGATACCACGCCAAAATGCTCACCCTCGACCGCCTCTTCGGCCATGAACTAGCCGGAACCGTTGTCGAGCTCGGTGATGGTGTCACCAGCTTCGCCCTCGGCGACCGCGTCCTCCCGCTCAACTCCGCGCCCTGCGACGCCTGCTTCTTCTGTCGCAACAACCAGCAGAACCTCTGCGACGATCTCCTCTTCAACAACGGCGCCTACGCCGAATTCATCCGCATCCCGGCCCGCATCGTCGAAAAAAATACCCTGCACATCCCCGCCAGCATTCCCTTCGCGCACGCCGCCCTAACCGAACCCCTCGCCTGCGTCCTCCGCGGCCTCGAAGAGTCCAACGCACAGCCCGCGCAAACCGCCATTGTCCTCGGCGCCGGCCCCATCGGCCTTCTCTTCATCCACGCGGCATCGCTCCTCGGTCTGCACGTCATCGCGGTCGTCAAGCGCCAGGACCAGGTCGCGACGGCACGCCACTTCGGAGCAGAACAAGTCCTCCGCGTAGCAGACGTCCCCGACCCCATCGCCGCCGCCCGCGCGTCCGAAACGTCGTTCGCGACTGTCAAGGCAGAGAGGGCCAATGCCGTCGTCCATGACGGTTC
>JBAVDD010000143.1:0-6917 GCA_049587035.1 Acidobacteriaceae bacterium
GGTGGGTGTGGGGTGGGGCGTTTCCGGCTGGGCTTGGCTGCGGGTAGGGCTGCCTGCTGGGGAGACGATGGGAGATTGAGGCGGCGGCTGGGTGACCTCACTTGACCTGAGGGGGGCGACGGGAGACTGGCGGTCGCTGTCGTCGTCGTACATCGCATAGGTTGGAGAGTCTGGCCCGGGAGGCTCGGGGCGGCCGTTGCGGGGAGTCAGGATGAGCTTGGGCGGGGTGTTGGCATTGCCTCCGAGCAGAAGAATGTCGGTTCCTGTTCCGTCCAGCAACGTGGAAAGCACGGTGGACATGGGGCCCGGACCATAGTTGCCGAAGACACGCTGGTCAACCACTCCGCCTGTAATCTTGAGGCCGGTTCGATGGGAGATCGAACGCAGAATCTGATTGAGGCTCGAGTTGTCGGCGCGAACCTGCAGCTCTCCGTTGGCAAAGGTGACTTCTGCGTGGTGGGGTGCATTGGGGGGGGCGGGCAGGATTTGAGCAGCGCCCGGGGTAGCCTGGCCTGGGACAGACGTTGGCGTCGTGGCCGGCAGCGTCTGGGCGCTGATGCCAGCCGCAGCGGCGGCAAACAGGAGCCAGCTGAACGGACGGATGATTCTTCCTCGCAGGTTATGCGCATGTCGCATCTTGTGGTTGGGACGGCCGCAGCGGCGAGAGGGTAGCTTCACAGGTCAAGAATAGCGTCAAATGGAGTGCGTGGTCTTGTGCTCGGAGACAGGAGCGGCGATGGGCGTGCGGCTGGACTCAAGACGGCGACCTCCGTATGCTGGGCAATGCAAGCTGCGTGGTTGAATTCAGGAGTACGCCATTGTGCAATAAGAGGAAGGGTGTGAATCGCGGATGGATGCGAGCCGGAACTCTCCTCGGCATACTGCTGGCGTGTGGGCCGGCTATGGCGGGAGCTCAGACGTGCACTACGCAGGCGGGGATGACCTCGGTGCTGAGGGACGAGCTGAGCAGTGAGGCGATGAATCTGGCTCAGCGGGTGAAAGAGGGCGCTGCCGCGAAGGTGCAAGCGGACACGATTGCCGAGTTTGCTAGTGGAACGAGCTTCGCGCCTACCGAGAGTCTTGTGCAGTCGACGTCTGCACGGGTTGCGAGCGACGAACTTCGGGTTACGCAGATCTATGAGCTTGATGCGAGTTCTCGCCAGGCTGGGGACACATCCGAAGCCGACTTCAGTTGTCCATTGCTTGGGACGACCGCGGAGGTAGACTTCGCGATTCCGGGACTACCTCGGGGGTTATACGGATTCGCAATGGTGGAGGCGACCGGCAGCCATCCCTGGCTGCTTGCGTTCCTGCTGCGGAGGGATGGTGGGGTGTGGAAGCTGGCAGGGTTTTATCCGCGCGCGCGCGCCGTGGGGGGCCATGATGGGTTGTGGTATTGGAAGTCCGCGAGAACGTATAGCAAAGCAGACGAGCTTTGGCTTGCCTGGGTCTTCTATGGGGAGGCGGATGAGCTGTTGCGCCCCGCCAATTTTGTTACCAGTACGGATCTAGAGCTGCTGCGGACCGAACGACGCGCGGCTGCGCCGCCGGAGTTGCTCAATGGCATCGGACCGAGCAACCCGCTGGTGGTGAAGGCAACAGGCCAGGCGGGTGGAGTGGCGGAGTATCGATTCACCAGCATAGCCGCGGAAGCTTCAGAGGATGGGCAGCGATTGAATTTGGCTCTGCATGTTGAGGGGAATCCTTCAAGCGACTCCACAGCTGCGGCCGCGCAGAGCAAGGCGGCCGCTCAAGCGCTGCTAGATGCGCATATTGAGCTGCGGCAGGCCTTCCACAACGTGTTGGTTTTTATGGATGTTGCCGGACGTGAGCCACTGGTGACCGAAGAGACGATCTCGAGTATCCCCTAATATGGTTGTTGTTCAGCAGACGGAGCGGCCAAGGCATTGTCCGCGGAGACCGGACATCGGGGTGTGATTGGGCCGGGCAGCGCGATTTTGATGGGTACCTGGTGTAGCGGGGGCAGGCGACGTACGGAGAGGGATTCATGGGAAGTTTTCAGAAGTCTCTGGCACAGGCAATCCGCGATCGGCGCTCGACGCCAAGTTTTGACGGAGAGCCGATTCCGCCGCGCGATCTGTGGCAGATTCTGGACGCGGGCCTGCACGCACCCAACGGCTACAACATCCAGCCCTGGAGATTCATCGTTGTACAGCACCCGGAGCAGCGCAGGAGACTGCGCGCTGCCAGTTACAACCAGGCGAAGGTAGAAGAGGCATCGGCGGTCATCGTTGCATGTGGCGACCGCGACGGGTGGAGGAGAGACCTGGAAGAGATGCTCCGGATGGGACGCGCGGCGGGGATGCCGGAGAGCTACGCGGCGCAGGCAGCAGCCAATGTCCCGGAGTATCTTGGCAGCTTTTCTCGCGAGGAGATGGCGGGCTGGCTTAATAAGCAGGTAACGATTGCATTGACTACGATGATGTGGACCGCCGAGGTGCTGGGTTATGACACGGCGATGATGGAGGGATTTGAGCAGCAGGGAGTGTGTGAGACGCTGCGCCTTCCGATGAGCTACTGGGTAGTTTCGCTGCTGACGGTGGGGCATTTGAAGGGTGTGGACAAGTTCGATGGTGGGCGCTTTGACCCGTCACATACAGTGTTCAGCGAAGAGTATGGAAAGCCGTTGAAGTAAGCCGATGAGCTCTTCGCGGGAGTATCCGGAGCGGCCTATCCCTGGTGCAGGCGCGGTGGTGTTGCGCGGGAGAGCAGGGCGGCGAGAGGTGTTGCTAGTACGCCGAGGCACAGAGCCGATGCTGGGCAGTTGGACGCTGCCGGGAGGTGCCATCGAGGTGGGCGAGACGGTGCGCGAGGCATGCGTGCGGGAGGCTCTGGAGGAGACAGGACTGCGAGTTGAGCCGGTGGAAGTGGTGGAGACCTTTGAGGTGATCCATTGCGATACCGGAGGGCGTGTGCAGTATCACTATCTGATTGTGGACCTGCTCTGTCATGTTGCAGAGGGTGAGTTGTGCGCGGGCAGTGATGTTAGCGAGGTGGCCTGGGCCGAGGTACAGCAGGTTCTGGAGCACGGGGACTTCGCTTTGACAGCGCAGGCCTGTAAAGTGATACGCAGGGCTGTGATCATGGAAGAGGGCTTGGAATGAAGACGCTGGGGCGGCTGATGTTGCTGGTGGTCATCGTTGGGTTGGCCTTCGGTGTGGTGTTTTATCAGCGCCCGCTATGGGTGATGCGGCAGGGAACACACTTCAGCCTTTTTCTGCATCATGTGCAGAGCAATTATGTGATGACGCCTGAGGGACGGGTTCATTACTACGAGGCGGAGTCGCGGATTCCTGGCGGTGGCATTCCCCTGGTGCTGGTGCATGGCCTGGGAGACCGCGATGAGAGCTGGGCTCCGATGCTGGAGCGGCTGAAGCGCTCGGGCTTTCATGTGTATGCGCCGGATTTGCTTGGCTATGGCCGCTCACCTAAGCCAGATGACAGCGATTATTCCATCTCCACGCAGGAGCAGTTTGTGGGGGATTTCATAGGAGCCATAGGGCTGCAGAAGCCGAATGTCGGCGGCTGGTCGATGGGCGGGTGGATTGTGTTGAAGCTCGCGCTGGACCATCCGGAGCTGGTGGATCGGGTGGTGATCTATGACAGCGCTGGGATTCACCACCAGGTGGGAGGAGGGCCACAAATATTTCACCCGGCTAACGAGGCAGATCTGCAGCACCTGTTGAGCCTGCTGGAGCCGAATGAAAAGCCAACGCCGGGATTTATTTTGAGGGCGGGGCTTCGGCAGATGGGCAAGAATCAGTGGGTGGTGGACCGGAGCATGTCCTCGATGGAGACGGGCAAAGATCTTGTGGATGCGCGGCTGGGAAGCTTGACGGAGCCGCTGCTGATTGTGTGGGGAAGCGATGACCATTTGCTGCCGCTGTCCATGGGGCAGCAGATGCATGCGCTCGCTCCGAGGTCGGAGCTGGACATTCTGCAAGGATGCGGACACCTGGGTCCCATGACGTGCCCGGATCGGGCGGCTGCTGTCACGGTGGACTTTCTGAAGGAGAACCCGCCGCCGGTGGGTGGCGTATTTACGCTGAGCAAATCCCACTAGCTCGGATTACTCAAGAGGCTGAGCGATCACTCCAGGGGCTGATCTGCGCCCCATGTGTATGCCCCGGGCTGCGGCAGGCCGATGTGTTGCAGCACGCGGTGAACGTAGTTTCGCGCGATCTCTTCGGTGTTCTGCGGATGGTTATAGAACGACGGGATGATGGGGAAGATTGTTGCGCCGGCTTCTGTTGCTGCCGCCATGTTGCGGATGTGAATGAGGCTTAGTGGAGTCTCGCGGATGCAGAGAACCAGGCGGCGGCGTTCCTTCAGGCAAACGTCGGCGGCGCGCTCGATCAGATTGGATGCTGCGCCGTGGGCGATACCGGAGAGCGTTCCCATGGAGCAGGGAAGGACCAGCATTGCGCTGACGGGGTAGGAGCCCGAAGCGATGGGAGCGCCAATGTCTTCGTGAGCGAGAAGCGTGATTTTCTTCGAGGGGTTACCTAGTAGCCGCTCTATCAGGGAGTTTCTGCCGCCAAGACCGCACTCTTCTGCGAGGACGCGCAGGGCGCTCGGCGAGACAACCAGGTGGACGCGGTCGACTCGCGAGTCGTTTTCGAGGGCACGCAACATTGCGACTGCAAAGATGGAGCCGCTAGCGCCGGTGACGGCGAGAACCAGGTTGGCGCCAACTGGATTCGCCGGCTCGCCAACCAACTGCGAACTGCTGCGTGATGACGTTGCGAGAGCCATACGCCTCGATTATCTCCTACGCGTGGTGCGGCTCGCTAATGCGAGTCGTCGGTCGCAGGGGGCAGGGCGAAGGCAACGATTGTCGGTCCGCGGAGGCCGGAGCTTTGCTCTGCGGTCTTGATCAAAGCGTCCTCGAGTGAGCGCCAGTCCTGGTTCAACTCACAGCGCTCTACTTCCTCCGCTGGCGCGTCTACGAAGCACAGCTCACAGACGGTAAGGTGGTCTTCTTCGTCGCGCACGGGAGGGCCGAAGGTGCGGCATTGGACGGGACGGAAAGCGTATAGATCGCAGCTCCCTGTTTCGGGGTCGAGTACCGGGCATGGCTCGTCGTTTGCGAAGTCCTCAAAGGCTTCTTCGTGCTCTGGCGCGGTGAAGAGCAGGCCGGTGGTTGGATCTCCTGGAAACTCCGAGCGCAGCCGCTGCTGCGACGCGGCGACCCGAAGGCGTATGCGTGCTGCAACTTCCGGTTCTGCGGCCTTGAGACCGGCGCGTAGACGTTCTGCGTCGAATTGGGAGATGGCAAAGACGCCGATGCAGCATTGAGAACAACCGGGCCGGCAGGCGAGCCAAGCGCCTGATCGCTTGGTTGCGTGGCTGAGTGCGGCGTCGATGATGGGAAAGAGTTCGTCCATCGATTCCTCAGGAAGTAGCTCCGCAAAGTGCTCAGTAAAGCAGCTATGCAAAGCCGAGGGGTGCAGAGCGTCAGCCCTCTGCGAGGACCCTTGCGAACACCTCATCGATATTTGTAAGCTGCCGTCGCACGTCAAAGGCTGCAGAGATTTTTTCTGGGGAGAGTCGGGCGTTGACCTCCGGGTCTGTTTCGATCAGAACGCGGAAGTTGCGATCGTTCGTCCAGGCGTCCATTGCGTGGTTCTGGACGAGACGGTAGGCGTCTTCGCGGCTCATGCCGGCGGCTGCAAGATCGATCAGGAGCTGGCCGCTGAAGACCAAACCGTGGGTCGACTCGAGGTTCTTGAGCATGCGCTGCGGATAGACCAGGAGGCGCTCGATGAGGGTAGCGGTGCGATCCAGCATGTAGTCGATGAGGATGGTTGAGTCTGGAAGGATGATGCGCTCGGCTGAGGAGTGGGAGATGTCTCGCTCGTGCCACAGCGCGACGTTTTCTAGTGCGACCTGGGCATTGCCCCTTACCACGCGAGCCAAGCCGCAGATGTTCTCGCAAGTGATGGGATTGCGCTTGTGGGGCATGGCGCTTGAACCCTTTTGACCCGCGGAAAAGAACTCCTCCGCTTCGCGGACCTCGGTGCGTTGCAGGTGCCGGATCTCGAGGGCGATCTTGTCCAGGGTAGAGGCCAGGACGGCGAGCGTGGTGACGAACGCGGCATGGCGGTCGCGCTGAAGCACCTGCGTGGAGACCAGCGCCGGGGTCAGCTTCAGCTCGTCGAGGATGGCGGCTTCATGTTCTGGTTTGAGCTTGCCGAAGGCTCCTACGGCTCCCGAGATTTTCCCAACTCGGAGGTCCTCGGCGGCAGCATTGAAGCGCTTCAGGTTACGTCCCATCTCGGCATACCAGAGGAGAAGCTTCATCCCGAAGGTGGTGGGTTCGGCGTGGACCCCGTGGGTGCGGCCGATGGTGGGGGTGTGCTGAAATTCGACGGCCCGTTTGCGTAGAACGTCGCGAAGCCGGACAATACCTTCACGAATCAATTCCGATGCCTGCGTAAGGGCCAGAGCTTGTGCCGTATCAACGACATCTGTGGAGGTAAGGCCGTAATGAAGCCAGCGTGCGTCGGGTCCTACGGATTCGGCTACCGCTGTGGTGAAGGCGAGCACGTCATGACGCGTTTCGGCTTCTATTTCATGAATGCGATCGATGGTGAAGGAGGCGCGTTGGTTGAATGATTCAACAGCAGAGTAAGGTACGATCCCGGCGCGAGCCAAAGCTGTTGTCGCCGCGATCTCCACCCGAAGCCAGTTTTCATACTTGCGCTGTTCGGACCAGATGGCGGCCATCGCGGGCCGAGTGTAACGGGAAATCATAGATAAACTCCGAGGGCGGATCCTTTGTTGGGAATTGGGCTTTGAAAGAGGATGTGCTTCAGCTCACTAGGGTTAGTGTAACCAGTGTTTTACGCAAAAGGCTGTTTGAGACTATCGTTTTGCGATAGAATGAGGGGGAT
>JBAVDD010000144.1:0-19796 GCA_049587035.1 Acidobacteriaceae bacterium
CTCCCAGTCATAGCCTTCTTCGCCATGCTGCGACAGGTCGAGTCCCGCGCGCTCGTCGTCTTCACTCACGCGCAGGCCAATCAGCTTATCAACTACAAACAGAATTATCAGCGTTCCAACAATGGAAATTATCCAGGCGATCGCAACGCCAGCCAGTTGGTTGAGCACCTGCCGATGATTGCCCTCGAAAAAACCAGTTGCTTTGCCTGCCCCGAAGATCGGATTGACTACCGAACTGGCAAAAAATCCGGTCAAGATGGCGCCCAGCGTACCGCCCGCCCCATGCACGCCAAAAGCGTCCAGCGAGTCGTCATAGCCAAAGATATTTTTGACCTTGACCACCATCAGAAAACAGAAGCCACTCGTGATAAGACCAATCCACAACGCGCTGATCGGCGTCACGAAGCCGGACGCTGGCGTAATGGCCACAAGACCTGCGACTGCACCCGAGATTGCTCCCAAAGCCGACGGCTTGCCGTTGCGCAGCCACTCTGCCACTGACCAACCAATCGCGCCAGCCGCTGCGCCAAACTGCGTCGCAACGAAAGCTGATGTCGCCAGACCGTTCGCCGCCAGCGCTGAACCTGCGTTGAATCCAAACCAGCCAACCCACAGCAGGCACGCGCCAATAAAACTCAGCACCACCGAGTGCGGCATGAATGCCTTCTTCGGATATCCCAGCCGCTTACCCAGATAGATCGCCGTCACCAGCGCGCTCACGCCGGAGGTGACATGCACTACAGTTCCACCCGCGAAGTCCAGACACGGGAACCGCCCGGCCAGGCCTCCTGCTCCGACCGCCGTGGCATTTAACAATCCACCTACACCCCAAACCATGTGCGCCATCGGCGAGTACACAATGATTGCCCACAGAACCATAAACACCAGCATGGCCGAAAACTTCATACGCTCGGCAAAGGCTCCGGTAATCAACGCCGGCGTGATGATCGCGAACATCAGCTGATACACCATGTAGGTCTGCAACGGGATCGTTGCGGCATACGCCGGATCAGGCGCGAGCCCAACTCCATGAAGAAATGCGTTATGCAAGCCGCCGATAAACGCGTTCCCGGTACCAAACGCCAGAGAGTACGTCACCAGCGCCCACAGTACCGTGATCACCGCCATCATCGCGAAGGTCTGCATCATAGTCCCGAGGATGTTTTTCTTCCGCACCAGACCGCCGTAAAACAGCGCCAGCCCAGGACCGCTCATCATCAGCACCAGCGCCGCACTGGTCAGCATCCATGCGTTGTCGCCCGCGCTCTGCGCCTTGGCAATCGCTGTGGCGTTCTCGGTAGCGCTCTTCTCCAGGGCCGCGATCCGGTCGCTCTGGCTCGCGGCCGGAGTCTGAGCCACCGCAATTCCGGCGGCCAGGCCGCAGCACAGCAGCAACCCGAGCAGCCATCGCGCAGCCCGTCTCTGTCTCACTGCAAATCTTGCCTTGAGTGCTTGACTCACATTAAGCTTTTCCATCCAATTCACGTGTCGATCACCTTCGTAGAGCTTCCTAGAGAATCGGTATACATATCGCAGCGGCCGCGCCCTCGCGGCACAGGAGTACAGGTCAGCTTGCGAGCATTCACGCACCCGCAAACGTTAGCTTTTGTTCAGTTCTCCTTACTTTACAACATTCCATCCGGACCACTCACTCCCTCGCGCTCGCGATGCTGTACCCTTTTGAGATGTCCGAAGAATTGCTTCACACCCGCTGGTCCGATGTTCCCAGTACACAGCTCAATCCCCTGCTGACCCGCCAATATGTTACCGGCTCACAGTCTATGTTCGCCCGCCTAGAACTCAAGAAGGGCTGTATCGTTCCGCGTCACAAGCACCCCAACGAGCAAATCTCCTATATCACGCAGGGAGCTCTCCGCTTCGTACTCGGCGAAGAGGGTGCCACCGTCGAAAAGATCATCCACGAGGGCGAAATTCTGGTCATTCCCGGCAACGTACCCCACTCCGCCGAGGCCCTCGAAGACACCGTCGACTTCGACATCTTCGCCCCGCCCCGCCAGGACTGGCTTACCAGCGATGACGCCTACCTGCGCTAAAAGCCTCCAACTTGATGTATCGTTTTCAACGCACGCTGATGGCCACCATCTGCATCACAGAACCATCGGAGGTCGCTCATGACGGATCTCGTCAAACGCCAACTCGCCCAATCCATCGCGACCATGACACGCGTCCTCCGCGACGACACCATCCACGACGCCGTTGTCGCGGCCGCACGCCTTACCGCTGACGCCATGAAATCCGGCCACAAGCTACTGGTCTGCGGCAACGGTGGCTCCGCCGCCGACGCCCAGCACCTGGTCGCCGAGTTCGTCGCCCGCCTCACCATCGATCGCCCCGCGCTCCGCGCCATCGCGCTGACGACGGACACCAGTATCCTCACCGCCATCGGCAACGACCACACCTTCGACCACATCTTCGAGCGCCAGGTCGAAGCCCTCGGACAGCACGGCGACGTGTTGCTAGCCATCTCCACGTCGGGCAACTCGAAGAACTGCGTCAAGGCGCTCAAGCTCGCCCGCACTCTAGGCCTCCACACCATCGCTTATACCGGTAATCACGGCGGCGCAATGAAGGACCTCTCGGACATCAACGTCATCATCCCCTCGGACACGACGATGAACATTCAAGAGTCACACCTAGCGCTTGAACATATTCTTTGCATGCTCGTCGAGCGCTTCTACTTCGGAGAGCACTTCGGCGAAAAGCCAAAGCATCTGGCGGAGTAGTTCTATGACCTACCGTGGCGCGCAAAACCTTATCAAACGCGGCGATGAGCCCGCCCTCCGCGCGGCGCTCGAAGCCGGCCTCGACCCCAACCTTACCAACCAGAATGGCTGGACCCTCCTTATGCTCGCCGCGGTCGAAGGCGATGTCGCTATCGGGCGCCTACTCATCGAAAAAGACGCCGATCAGACTTCTCTCAACAACAAGCAGGACAGCGCACTCACCCTGGCCAGCCATCGCGGCCATCAGCTATTCGCCGATCTCCTCACCAATAGCGGCGCGAGCACCACTTAGACGTCCATCTCAAGCCCCAGCACTGTCTTCCATTGCGGGCTCTTCCACCCCTGGTAGGATTCCCATCTCCTCGTAGATCGGCCGCATCACCGCGCGGACCCCGGGCAGCTGCGTCGTGAACCACAACGAACCCAGCACGCAGACTGACCCGATCATCATCACCGTGTGCGGTGCGCCAAAGTGATGCGCCAGCGTGCCGGCCAGCAGGCTTCCGAATGGCGCCATGCCTACAAATGACATCGTGTAATAGCTCATCACGCGCCCACGCTTGTCTTCCGGCACCAATGTCTGGATCACCGTGTTGCTTGCCGCCAGCCCTTGCATCATGCCAAAGCCCACTACCAGCATCAGCAGCATCGAAAGCCAAAGTACATGCGAGAAGCCGAACAGGACCAACCCCACCCCGAACATCGCCGCGGCAAGCTGAATCATCGTCGTCAGCCCGCGCACGCTCTTGCGCATCGCCAGCGACAGCGCAGAGATCAACGCACCCACTCCCGAGGCGCCTGTCAGGAACCCCAGTGTGTTTGGGCCGCCATGCAGCACCCTACCCGCAAAGATCGGCAGGAGCACCATGAACGGCATGCCCATCAGGCTAATCACCGCAAACAGCAGCAGGATTGTGCGAATCGGTTTGAAAGTACTGACAAACTCCCAGCCCTCTTTCATCTCAACCAGCATAGAGGCCGTTACGCGACGCACGCTCGGCAGCCGCACGCTCATCATGAGCAGCGACAGAATCACCGCAAGGTAGCTGATGCCGTCAATTAAAAAGCAGTACCCCTCGCCCACCCACGCAATGATCAATCCGGCCAGCGCCGGCCCAATCAACCTCGCCAGGTTCACAATCGACGAGTTCAGCGCGATGGCATTACCAAGGTCCCGCTTGTCCTCCACCATCTGCACCAGAAACGCCTGCCGCCCCGGCATATCGAACGCATTAATGAGTCCCTGCAATGCCGCCAATCCGATAATCTCGTGGATCGTAATGCGCTTCGCCAGCGTCAGACCAGCTAGGGCTAGCGACTGTAATCCAGCCAGCGTCTGCGTCCACACCAGTAGCTTGCGGCGATCGAGTCGCTCCACCCACACTCCCGCAAACGGCGCCAGCAGAAACGTGAAGATCTGTCCTGAAAATCCGACAACGCCCAGCAGTAACGCCGAGCCGGTCAGCCGGTAGACCAGCCAGCTTGTAGCCAGCCGCGTCATCCAGGTGCCAATCAGCGAGATGCTCTGCCCTGTAACGAACAGCTTGAAGTTGCGGTGCTTCAACGCTCGCCAGGCGTGCGAAAACCTTCCCGCTCCCTGTTCGGTTCCAGTCCCTCGCGTCTTCCCTGCTGCCATAGCTGTCTAGATGCTACCGCGCGCCGCTCCGACTCAACGGTCTCTCCTCCGGGTTGGGTCCTTGGTGTTCTATAACGTTCGGGCCAGCTTGTGGCGTACCGGTGCCTTCGCAACCTCTTCCGTGCAATCCGAGTAGACCCGTATCGACCGTCCGCCAAGAATCGCCTTGTCATCCACCACAGCATCGCAGAACGGGTTCTCTATGTTCTCCGTATCCAGCACTTGTCTCCATGGATTTCCGTCGGGCGGCTCGGGTAGCACATATTCAACACCCTCCGCTGCGGCATTCACAAGAATCAAAAAACTGTCATCCACCACTGGCTGACCTTCATCGTCCATGACGTGAAGCGTCTGCCCATTCAGCATCAGACCAATTGATTTGTTCCAACCTTCGCTCCATGCATCGTCGGGGATCTCGTTGCCGTCGGTCCCATACCACGCGATATCGCGCACCACTGATCCTCTAATCACGCGGTCCTGGAAAAACCGCCGCCTATGCAGATTCGGATGGTCCCGGCGCAGCTGGATCAGCCTCGCCGTAAACTCCAAAAGCCGCTTACGAGGTTCATCAAGCTTCCAATCATACCAGGTCAGCTCGTCGTCCTGGCAATAGCAGTTGTTATTGCCGCGCTGCGAGCGCGCAAACTCATCTCCACCCAGAAGCATCGGTACGCCCTGGCTGAGCATCAGCGTCGCCAGAAAATTTCGCGTTTGTCGCTCTCTAAGCTCGTTGATCTGCGGGTCGTCCGTCGGCCCTTCCGCACCCATATTCCAACTGTCGTTGTTGTCCGACCCGTCCTTGTTGTCATCATCGTTGGCCTCGTTGTGCTTCTCGTTGAAGCTCACCAGGTCGCACAGCGTAAAACCATCGTGGGCCGTGATGAAATTGATCGAGGCTGAAGGCTTGCGGCCATCGCTCTTGTACAGGTCGCTCGAACCCGTCAGCCGGTATGCAAAGTCGGAGAGTTGGCCGCTGTCGCCCTTCCAGAACCGCCGCACCGTGTCCCTGTACTTCCCGTTCCACTCCGCCCACAACACGGGGAAGTTTCCCACCTGGTAGCCCCCCTCGCCAATGTCCCAGGGCTCTGCGATCAGTTTCACATCCGCCAGCGTGGGGTCCTGATGGATCGTATCGAAGAACGCTCCGAGCTTGTTCACGTCGTGCAGTTCGCGTGCCAGCGTCGACGCCAGATCGAACCGGAAGCCATCCACGTGCATCTCGGAGACCCAATAGCGCAGGCTGTCCATGATCAGCTTCAGCGTCTGCGGATGGTACACATTCAACGTGTTCCCCGTGCCCGTATAGTCCACGTAATACCGCGGATTATCGGCCACCGTCCGGTAGTACGTCGTATTATCAACGCCCTTCAGCGAGAGGATGGGCCCCTTCTCGTTGCCCTCACAGGTGTGGTTGTACACCACATCCAGAATGACCTCGAGGCCCTCGGCATGCAACCGCTTCACCATCTCTTTGAACTCGGTGACCTGTTGCCCGTCATCGCCGCTGGAGCTGTACCGCGACATCGGCGCAAAGTATCCCAGTGTGTTGTAGCCCCAGTAGTCGCGTAGACCCTTGTCGAGCAGGTGCCCTTCGTCGATGAAGTGATGCACCGGCATCAGCTCCACGGCGGTCACGCCCAGCTTCTTCAGGTACGCAATGCTGGCGTCGTGTGCCAGTCCCGCATAGGTTCCGCGCAAATTCTCCGGCACATCTGGATTTCTCATCGAGAATCCACGCACATGCATCTCATAAATGATCGAATCCGAGATAGGTGTCTCGGGAGGACAGTCTTCGCCCCAGTCGAAGTGCCGATCCACTACAGCGCTCTTCGGTACAAAATCCGCGTCGTCAGTGCCGCACATCTTCAGGTCATCGCCCGACCCCACGTCGTACGGCATGATCGGACCCTTATGATCAACTGTGCCAGAGATCGCCTTCGCGTATGGATCCACGAGCAGCTTGTTCTTGTTAAAGCGCAACCCCTTCTCCGGCTCCCACGGTCCGTCGACGCGATAGCCATACCGTTGCCCCGTCTGAATGCCGCGCACCAGTCCATGCCACACAAACGCCGTCTGCTCCTTCAGCTCCACGCAGTCTGTCTGCTTGCCCGCGTCATCGAACAGGCATAGATGCACGGCTGTAGCATTCTCCGAGTACAGCGAAAAATTCGTTCCCAAGGCAGTTGGTGTAGCGCCAAGCGGATAAGGCTTTCCGGGTAGCAACGTTCGTGACATAGTTCTCGTTTCAAGACAATAGGCTAACGCTCGTCGAGACCATAGCATCCGTCGGTTCTTCCAGAGCAGCTATCTCATAAGGGCGTCTCATTTCAGTAGATGCACGATTGCCACCCCAACGCTGCTCGGAAATACCCTTGAATTTCAAAGGCAGCAACACAGCACCTGAATGTCCTCACTCGACCACCAGCGTCACCTGCATCGAGTGGCTGACGACCGCGCCAGCTAAATTCGTCGACGTGCCGGTGACTGTAACCGGGTAACTCTTTCCCCCCAGCAAAGCCGTGGAGATGCTCCTCGCTCCACAGCCCGACAACATAACCATCCCAAACAGTGCCGCGCACGTCGCCGCCACCTTCCAAGCCTTCCGTCTGCGCCAACCCCACATCACAAGCGGGCACGCCATGCATGCCCAAACCCCTCCGCCACTCCGCCTGCTGTGCGCCGACGCGATCACAGACGCGCTCGTCTGCACACTCATCGTCACCGTCGCCGATGTTGCCCCCGGAACCACCTGCGGCGGCGAGAACGTTTCCGTCGCTCCGGCCGGAAGACCGCTCGCGCTGAAGTCCACCACCCCTGTGAACGCGCCCGATTTCGCTCCTACCGTCATCGCATACGTTGCGACCTCACCCGCTGCCACGGTCTGCGTCGTGCTTCCGGAAGGCGTCAGAGTGAAATCTGGCATCGCGCTCACCATCGTCGTTTGCGCTTTCGACACACTCGCCTCAAAGTCAGTATCCCCTCCATAACTAGCCACAATGGAGTGCGTGCCCTGGCCCGGCGAAAGATAGGTGCCCGTCGCCAAGCCATTCACCAGCGGAGCAGACGTTACCATCGCGCCGTTGTCCAGGAACGTCACGGTCCCGCTCGGCACTCCCTGCGTGGTCGAAGTCACACTCGCGTTCAGCAGCAACGGTAGCCCTGTATAGGACCCCTGCGTCACCGACTGCTCGGCGGTAACACTGGCCGCTGGGACAATCTGCAAAGACCCTGACGCAGCGCTCATCACCACCGTATAGTTTGCGCTGGCAGGACCACTCAGCGTGGCCACAATCGGATAGCTCCCCACCGGAGACATGGGCCCCGCGGTGGTCGTAAAGATCACAGAAACACCCCCCGCATCCTGCGCCAGCTCGCCACTCATCGAGCCTGTCAGCGGAGGAATCACCTGCCCGTACTCAATGCTGGCGGGATTCGCCGTCGCAGTAATCACATCATCCCCAACGCTGACGCTCGATACCGCACTCGTCGCTGCCGGATTTACCCCGTCTCCTAAATAGGCCACGCTCAGCGAGTGCGGACCTGTCGGCAGCGTCTGCGGAGCGAACGTAGCCGTGCCCCCTGTGAGCGTCGCCTGCGCAACCACAGAGCCGGCATCGAGCAACTCCACCGCTCCCTGCGCTGTACCTGCCGAGCCCGCAACCGTTGCAACGGCGTTCGTCTGGGCCGCCGTTCCACTCGAACTCGTACTAAGAGTGACAGTGGACGTTCGCCCCGGCGTTAACCCCGCCGGTACGTACACGCTGCCATTCGCGACGCTCTCGCGCACTAGCCGATTCAGCGCATCCGCATACACTGGCGCCCCAAACTCCGACACCGCCACCCCTCGCGGCGAGTTCATCGCCGCATTCGCCGCCGTCGCACCATCACTCGCCGCGCCTTGCACGCCACTTCCTGCAATCGTCGTAATCGTGCCTGTCGCATCCACCATCCGTATGCGCTGGTTGTTTGAGTCCGCAAAGATGACCGCACCACTGGAGGTGGCCATCAGCCCGCGCGGCATCGCCAGTTCAGCAGCCGTTGCCATTCCGCGATCGCCCGCATATCCAGCGACGCCATTGCCCGCGAACGTGCTGATCGTTCCATTCGTTGCAATGACCCGTATGCGTTCATTGTGCGCGTCCGCCACGAAGACCCGCCCGTCCGCTCCCACCGCAACACCCATCGGGGTATCCAGCTCCGCCTGGGTCGCCGCGCCGCCGTCCCCCGCAAACCCTTGCGTCCCATTTCCCACTGCCGTCTGGATGACGCCCGCGCTGATCCTCCGCACCCGCTGGTTGCCCTCGTCGCAAACCAGCAATGCTCCGCTTGCGTCGACGGCAAGTGCCGTTGGTCCGCGAAACAAAGCATTCGCCGCCACCCCACCGTCTCCGGCAAATCCCGCGCCGCCGCTGCCCGCGAACGTTGTGATGATTCCGCCGCTCACTGCACGGATGCGCTGATTCCCGGTGTCCGCAATGTAGAGCGTACCATCGGCCCCCACTGCAACCCCTTGAGGCGAATTCAGCTCTGCGCTTGTCGCTGGTCCGCCATCACCGGCAAACCCCTGAACACCAGTTCCTGCTACTACGCTGAGCACGCCCGCCAGCGAAGACTCATACACTTCGTGCCGATTGGTATCCGCGAAGTAAAGGTTCCCGATCGCGTCGAACGCCAAGCTGCTGGGCAGTAGCGGTAATGCAGCCCCACGGGTCGCAGTCTGGGCATCCGCTCTCCCTGCCGCGAGAGTTAGCAGCAAGCTCAGCAGGGCCACCGCGATAGCCACCAGCATCGCAGCACCAACCACCGCGCCTAGTATCGCCACCAGCTTGCTGCCACGGACATCGCCCGAACTGTCGGACGTTTGGAAACTGCGCAAGAATCCTCCTCAGCGATGCGCCTCTGGTCCTTCGCGCAAATAACGGATTCGGTTCTATCCTATCCCACGCGCCGGTGCCGGGAGCGCGTTTGAGCGCACAAAGCCTACAAGCGATAAGCTCAAACCATGCGTTTCATCACCCGTTTTCTGTTATCCGCGACAAGTGCCGATCACTTCCCTGACGCCGCCCGCACCTTCGACGCACCCGAGGTCGCCTTCCTCGGCCGGTCCAACGTCGGCAAATCTTCGCTGATCAATACCCTGCTCGGCTCCAAGGAAGCTAAAGTCTCCTCTACCCCCGGCCGCACCCGCGCCATCAACTTCTTCGCCCTTCACGAAGGCACCGAAGCCAAGTTCGCCGTTCGCCCTTCGCTCATCTTCGCCGACCTACCCGGCTACGGCTATGCCAAGATCTCCCGCTCCATCTCTGCCGAGTGGCCGAAGTTCATCGAGCCCTACCTCGCCGAGCGCGAGCAGCTCGCCCTCTGCATCTGTCTGGTCGATACCAACATCCCGCCCCAGGAGAGCGATTCCGTGCTGATCAGCGCGCTTCGCTCCATGCAGCGACCGTATCTCGTGGTTGGCACCAAATCCGATCGCCTCGGCGGCAACCAGCTCGCCAAGTCGCTCGCCGCGCTCCGTAAAGCCCACGGTGTTGACCGCGTCCTGCCGGTCTCATCAAAAATGCCCGGAGGCGTGAAGGTTCTCTGGCCGGAGATCCTCGGCGTTATCCAAGACTGAACGCTGCCTTAGAAGCCAGCGCGCTCTGCCTCCGTGAGCCAAGCGACCCGCGCTCCCCCAGGCGCCGGTCGCTGGTAGTGGGCTATGCGCTGCACCCAAGCTCGCCGCACCCTGTCTCCCTCCGGCAACTGGCGTAGGAGCCGCGCGTCCAGCTCCCGCAGCTCCGCCGTCGTCGCAAACTCGATCGCCACCTCCGCCCACCCACGCTCCCGCAGCCATCGCTCCAGCTCGGGGCTCGGCGCTGTCTGGACCAGTAGCAATTGCTCGGCCCCCGTGTATTCGAATCCACCCTCTACCATCACCTGCAGGTCTGGCAGCAAGCCCCGCTCCTGCATCTCAGCCAGTTCAGATTCCACGTCACCCTCCAGCGCCACACTTAGCGGTCGATGCTTTCGAACCTCATTCTTCAGTACGCGCAGCGCTTCATCGAGCGTGTTCACCACAAAGTCCACACCGCCCTGACGGAACGCGGCTTTCACCGCCGCCGAATCCGAATCGAGCAACAACGAAGTCCCGCCCGCGATACTTACCGCTGCCGGAAGCCCCGTCCCTGTCACACCTGCTCCGCACGCAAACACCAGCGCTCCAGCCCAGCTCGCACGCCGAGCCATCAACTCTCCGTAAAGACGCAGTGTGCGCCGCTGAAGTTCAATCCCGCTTACACTCACCCGCCGTACCCGCCTCCCCTCCAGCCACACGCCTGCTCACAAAAGACCCGCACGCACAGAAGCCCTGCAACACCAAGCGTTGCAGGGCCTCTGTGCGAGAGCATCCTCTTACTCGCCGTAGTACTCCAGCCCAAGATGCGTGATCAGGTCCTCACCCATGATGTGCCGCAGCGTGTTCTTCAGCTTCATCTGCTGAATAAACAGATCATGCTCCGGATATACTCCCGGCGCGCTGTCCGGATCCTTGAAGTAGAAGCTCAGCCACTCCTGGATGCCCAGCCCGCGGAGCGTCGGCGTACGTGCCGCGAGGTCCATGAACAGGCAGAGATCCAGCGCCAGCGGAGCCGCCAGAATCGAATCGCGGCACAGGAAATCGACCTTGATTTGCATCGGATACCCGAGCCAACCAAAGATGTCGATATTGTCCCAACCCTCTTTGTTATCACCACGTGGTGGGTAATAGTTAATCCGAACTTTGTGATACAGATCGCCATACAGATCCTGGTTCTTCTCCGGCTGGAAGATGTGCTCCAGCACGCCCAGCTTGGAGACTTCCTTGGTCTTGAAGTTATCCGGATCGTCCAGCACCTCGCCGTCCCGATTGCCCAGGATGTTGGTCGAGTACCATCCGCTAACGCCCAACTGGCGAGCCTTGAATCCTGGCGCAAGCACGGTCTTGATGAACGTTTGGCCAGTCTTGAAGTCCTTGCCACAGATCGGAGCGTTCATCTTCTTCGAGAGCTCCTGCAGCGCAGGAATATCCACCGTCAGATTGGGAGCTCCATTCGCAAACGGAATTCCTTCCTTCAGCGCGGCCCAGGCATAGAGCATGGACGGAGAAATGTTGGGGTCATCCTCCACCAGCCCCTTCTCAAACGCCTCCAGTGTCTGGTGCACTGCCGACGGCTCAATGTAGATCTCGGTAGACCCGCACCAAATCATGACCTGGCGATCGGTCTTGGCCTTGAACTCAGCAATATCATTGCGGATCTGGTTGGCGAGGTCGCACTTGTTCTTGCCCACCTTCTGCACCTTGGGCGTCAAGCGCTTCACCCACCGCTGGTCAAAGGCTGCAGGCATCGGCTCGATGCTCTGCAGAAAGTCCTTCATGCTTTCGAGCTGGTCGCGGTCAAGCACGCCGGCTGTCTTCGCAGCATCGTACAGGTTGCCGCCAAAGATGTCCCAGCCAGTAAAGACCAGGTCGTCCAGCTGCGCGATTGGCGCCCAATCCTTGATCAGCGGTGTGCGATCTTCGGTACGTTTCCCGAGCCGGATCGTTCCCATCTGCGTCGTCGATCCAAACGGCTTTGCAAACCCTCGGCGAACGGCCTCCACACCGGCAATCAGTGTGGTAGCTACCGCGCCCATTCCGGGCATCATAATTCCAAGTTTTCCTGTTGCTGGCTTGATACTCGCTGCATCCGGAGACGCGGCGTTGGGTGTAGACATTGCGATACGTACCCTTCCTATAGTGCAAATTTCCGTAGTGTAGAGCGGACACATCAGTATCGCTCTTTGCCAAAGCGCGTTGCAAATAGCCTGCGATAGCCTGCCGATCTGCTCTAATCATCTCACTCCATGGAGAGTCTTGATTGCGTCCCCATCTGGCCAGTCTGGTTGATGATCTCCGCCGCAACGAACGGCAGACCGCCATTGTGCGCCATCGCGGCGTCCGCCGCCACGCCACCACCTACGCCGCCCTCGCAACTCTCGCTGGCCGCTTCTCCGCCGAGCTCGCCCGCCGCAACATCGCCTCCGGCGAACGCGTGGTTTTCTGGGCAGAAAACTCTGCTGAATGGGTCGCCGCCTTCTTCGGCTGCATCCTTCGCGGCGTCCTCCCGGTGCCCCTCGACGCAGCCGGGCCACCCGACTTCGCCGCCCGCGTCATCGCCGACGTCAACCCCAGGCTCATCCTCGCCGATACTCCGCGTATAGCGTCTCTAACCGCCAATGTCCCCCATCTTTCTCTCGAAAACATTGCCCTTCACTTACCGACCCAGCCGCTCTTCATCGTCGACCCCTCCGTAACCCTCGACGCACCCTTTCAGATCATCTTCACCTCCGGCACCACCGGAACCCCGAAGGGCATCGTCCACACCCACCGCAACGTCCTTGCCAGCCTCGACCCCATTGAGCGCGAGATGCAGAAGTATCTCCGCTATGAGCGTCTCGTTCACCCGCTGCGCTTTCTCCACACCCTTCCCCTCAGCCACGTCTTTGGTCAGTTCATGGGCCTCTGGACACCGCCGCTCCTGGGCGCCGAAGTCCACTTCGAGAACCAGTTTGAACCCGCACGAATGCTCGACCGCATCCGCGTCAACCGCATCTCAGTCCTGGTAGCTGTACCGCGTTCGCTCGAGCTCCTCCGCGCCCATCTGCAGCTGCGGTATCCCGGTCTCGAAGCCGAGCTGGCGGCTTCCGAAGGTTGGCCTGTCTACAAACGCATGGTGCACTTCCGCCGCATCCATCGGCTCACCGGCTGGAAGTTCTGGGCGTTGATCTCCGGCGGCGCTACTCTTGCTCCGGAACTCGAGCTCTTCTGGGGGCGTCTCGGTTATGCCGTCATCCAGGGCTACGGCATGACCGAAACAGCCGCGCTCATCACCCTCAACCACCCCTTCCACGTTGGCCGCGGAACCCTCGGCAAGCCGCTTCCTGGGCGTGAGGTCCGCATAAGCCCTGAAGGCGAGATTATGGTGCGCGGCGATGTCGTCTCTGGCTCCAACTGGGCTAACGGAGCTATCCAGCCACGCTCGTCCGAGTGGCTGGCCACGGGCGACCTCGCCACCCAGGACGCCTCCGGCGACCTACGCTTCTCGGGCCGTCGCGGCGACGTCATCGTCACAGCTGCCGGTCTCAATATCTACCCCGCTGACCTCGAAGCCGCGCTCCTCAAGCAGCACGGTGTTCGTGCCGCTGCTGTCGTTTGCTACGAAGGCGTGAATGGGCCCGAACCAGTTGCTGTCCTGCTCGCCGAAGGGGACACCGCGCAGATGGGAGAGATGGTCGAAGAAGCAAACAGATCACTGGCGGACTTCCAGCAGATTCGCCACGTCCTGCGCTGGCCGGAACCCAGCTTTCCCTTCACCTCCACCGGCAAACTGTTGCGCCGCGTGGTCGCCGGATGGGCCTGTGAACAGCTCACGGTCACCGCCCATCCTGCAAGCACTCGCGGCGACACATTGCTGCAGATGATCTCCAGCGTCACAGGCGAATCGCCCGCCATGACCACGGACGCCGCGCGACTCAGCGAAGACCTTCACCTCGACAGTCTTGGTCGCGTGCAGATGCAATCGCTGCTGGAACAGCGTTACGGTGTTGAACTTGAAGACGAGCAGATCGCGCAGTCCACAACACTGGGCGATCTCCGCGCCTTGGTCGGCTCTCCCACAATTCCAGCGCCACATAGCCCACTCGAGCTAATCTCGCCGCCCGCCGCTCCCCTTTCCCCACTTCAACCCACAACCGGTGCAGCGGCACCTACCACGCAACCTCCCGAGCGTAGGCCGTCCTCGGACTTGATTGCGCACCGCTACCTGCGCTGGCCCTGGCTCTCGGCTGTCAACGTTCTACGTGTCGGCTTTCAGGAGCTCATCCTCCGTCCGCTTGTCTGGCTCCTTGCTGCTCCCAACGTTGAGCGCCACGATGTGCCGGAGCCTCGTCCGCCGCTGCTCATCATCTCCAACCACATTACGGCCTACGATGTTCCACTGATTCTCTACGGCCTGCCACCAGACATTCGCCACCGCGTCGCCGTTGCGATGTCCGGAGAGATGCTGTTTGACTTCCGCCGCGGTCGTGGCGCCGCCAACGCCTTTCTGAATGCGCTGTTACCCATCGCCTATTGGCTGATTACCTTGCTCATCAATGTCTTCCCACTACCGAGGCTCGGCGGCTTTCGGCGCAGCTTCGAGCATGCTGGTCGTGCGCTCGACCGCGGCTACTCCGTGCTGATCTTCCCCGAGGGGCACCGCTCCGACGGCGGCACGCTGCAGGCGTTCCGCCCCGGCATTGGGCTGCTCACCCAGCAGGCTGCGGCCGACGTGCTTCCGGTCACGCTGGTTGGTATGGACCAGATTATTCAGAGCGGCAGGCGGTGGTTTCGTTCCGGGCGCATCATTGTCCGCATCGGCGAAACTATTCCGTTCGATCCGCTCAGCACTCCGGAGAGGACCACACGCAGGCTGCACGCGGCGATCGCTGAGCTTATGGGCTAGTCGTTGTGCAATTGCTCGCGGTTCTTCCAGTGGGTCCAGATGAAGTATGCTGCACCGATCACAATCACCAACTCTACGCCATGGTGGAAGCGGTTGAAGAACTCCTTGAAGCGCGGATCGCTGTTCCAGCTCGCTCCCAGCTTCATTCCGATGTACGCCAGTACATAGCACCACGGAAACGATCCGATGAACGTATAGATATGGAAACGCACCTGGTTCATCCGCGCCATGCCCGCCGGAAACGCGATGAATGTGCGGATGATCGGCAGCATGCGCCCCAACAGCACTGTGATCGACCCGTAGTGGTTGAAGAACTTGTCGGCCATGTCCAGGTCGCGCTTGCTCAGCAGCAGGTAGCGGCCGTAGCGCTCCACCATGGGGCGCCCGCCGCGCGCGCCTACCCAGTACGCTGGGATCGACCCAAGGTTCGAGGCCAGCGAGGCTACCGTCGCCAGCAGGATCAGTTGCAGTTGCGTATGCGCCAGCGCGTAGCCGGCCAGCGGCATGATTACTTCGGACGGCACAGGAATGCAGGCTGATTGAATCGCCATCAGCAGGATCACCATGGTATAGCCGCCGCTGCTGATGAGGGCAATAAGGAGTGCAATTAGTTTTGCGGACATGAGCCTCTAGTATACGAGACGAGGCTGCGGGGTTTGAGAACTCCGATGAAGCTAAGCTCCATGCTTGCTGCCGAAAGATTTGGGCTTCGACTTTGGCTTGGCCTTGGCTACGGTTTTGGTTTTTACCTTGGCGAGATTGAGCGCTACAGCTGCGCGTACCAGCGCCTTCAAGGCTGCAGCATCGATCTTGTCGCCTTCATGGAAGTCGATGGCGCGGCGGACGTTGCCCTCGAGGCTAGAGTTGAACAGGCCCGCAGGATCCTTGAGTGCGGCGCCGTGGGCGAAGGTTGTCTTCACTACACTCTTGTAGGCCTCACCTGTACACACAATGCCAGCGCGCTCGAAGATAGGCGTACCGGGCCGATTGGGACTTGCCCACTTCCACTCTTCGACGATCTCAGGGTCTGCTTCGTGGACGATCTTGCGTACCTGCGCGAGCATCTTTCCGCGCCAGTCGGTAAGTTCCCTGATCTTCGCATCAAAACGCGCAGAAGCGGATTCCATCGTAAAGTTCCTTTCGCCTCCAATTTACACCACCGCCGAGCGCCTGTTCGAGGCCACAAAAGAGCTTCTGCCATGCCTACAAAACATTGCAACGCACCAGCTTTGTTAGCATGGAGCCATGTCCGAAGCCACACATGCACCATCTGCAGCACCTCCTACTCGCCCTCAGACTAGCCCTTCCGGTGTGCCGGCCGGCCATGGCGCGACGCCAGTCAAGCGGCAGATCGTCTGCTTCAGCTTCTACAAGGTGATGCCCGAGTGGCGTCGGCTGCCGGCCGAGGAGAAAGCTGCGCACAAGCAGGCCTTTGCCGACGTGCTGGCGCGGTGGAACAAGCCCGGCGAGTTCCTGTCGCTGACCTACTCGACAGTTGGCACGCGCGGCGATGTGGATATGTGCGTGTGGTCGATTGGCTACGCGGTGGACGAGTTGAACCGCATGCGTTCGGAGTTGATGGCCACGCCGCTCGGAGGCTATCTGAGCACGCCGCACAGCTTCCTGGCCATGACCAAACGCTCGCAGTACTCGATCGACCGCGAGGACGAGAGCGCGGGCGAAGGACGTGGAGCGATTCGTCCGGGCGGACAGAAGTACATTTTCATCTACCCATTCTGGAAGACGCGGCCCTGGTATCTGCTGACGGCGACCGAGCGCAAGCGGCTGATGGATGAGCATATCCGCATCGGGCTTCAGTATCCGCGGGTGAAGCTGAATACGACCTACTCGTTTGGCCTGGACGACCAGGAGTTCGTCGTGGCCTTCGAGACCAACTTCCCGGAGGACTTCCTCGACCTCGTCCAGCAGCTGCGCGAAACCGAGATCAGCGTGTATACCCTCAAAGACTTCCCCATCTTCAGCTGCGTGCGGCTGAAGCCGATGGAGATGCTGGATCGGTTGGGATAAGCGCGTGGCTACTGTGAACAAGCCGGCAACCCGGAAAGCGGTTAAACCGGCCGAGCAAGCGAAAGGAGCTGCGCGGAAGAAGACGGCCAAGCCGCTTGCGCCCGAGCGCGTCAAGGCGATCCTCGATGCGCTACAGAGGGCTTACACGAACGCCGTCTGCGCGCTGCATCATCGGAATGCCTTCGAGCTGACCATTGCTACGATTCTCTCTGCGCAGACGACCGATGTTGGAGTGAACAAGGTTACGCCCGAGCTGTTTAAGATGTATCCGGCGCCGAAGAAGCTTGCGGAAGCGCCGCTTCTGGAGATTGAGCGCATCATTCGCACTACTGGTTTTTATCGGGCCAAGGCAAAGAACATTCAGGGTGCGGCGCGGGTGCTGGTCGAGAAGTTCGGTGGGAAGGTTCCCGAGACGATCGAGGAGCTGATCCAGCTTCCGGGTGTGGCTCGGAAGACGGCGAATGTGGTGCTGGGGAGCTGGTATGGGATTGCTTCCGGGATCGTCGTGGACACGCACGTTGGGCGGATTTCTCGGCGGCTGGAGCTTACCAAAGAGACTGATCCGGTGAAGGTGGAGCGTGATTTGGAGAAGGTGATTCCGCAGGACCATTGGATCCAGTTCAGCCTTGAACTGATTTATCATGGGCGACAGGTTTGTATTGCGCGGAAGCCGCGGTGTGTGGATTGCACGCTGGAGAAGCTGTGTAATTCTGTGGACAAGACCTGGAGTTCCCACTAGCCCGGCGAGGTCTCCCCCTCCCCTCCCCCTAGGACTTTTTGCGTAACGTATTCAATCAGGATCGGTTAGGCAATTTTGGTGCGTAAACTTTTCTATTCAGGTCGGTTAGTACCGATAATCCCCTTCAGTCGTTTCTCCTAAGTGACTGATTTATCTTAGGCTTAAGGTTTCGCGATCAAAACTTTCCGTCCACTGGCGGCGGGCATGTTCTGCGGCTGTGGATTGTGGAAAAGCTGCGTTTCGCGTCTCGGATTCAGTCGGTATTGGGAAAGACGTGCGCTAGTTCTATTTTAGCGAATCGGGTGGGGCAACTATGCCAAGTTTCCGGAAGTTTTATCTCTTTCCGAATGAGCGGTTTGTGATGATTCTGGAAGGTTCAGGGTCTTGACAACTGCTGCGACCAAACTCGGGAGGTTCGGCTCGGCCGCCTCGGCGTGCGGTGGGAGGTTGAGGTGGCGGAGGGTTTGGGAGGTGATTGGGCCTATGGAGATGCGGAGGATCTCAGGTGGGAGGGTTAGCCCTGCGGCTTCAAGTAGCGCTAGAAGGTTTGTAGCTGTGGAGGAGCTGGTAAAGGTGATCGCGGCTGGCCATAAATTGCTTGAAGAGAAGATGTGGCTGATGGCAGCGATGGAGTCGGGGGGGACGATGGTGCGGTAGACGGGGGCGATGGTGACGTCGGCTCCGGCGGCGCGGAGGGTATTGGGGAGGTGTTCCCGGGCGACCTCTGCGCGGAGGAGTAGGAAGCGGGTGGGGCTGCCATCGGGTTGTTGGGAGTGGAGTAGGAGGGCTTCGGTTAGGGACTCGGCTATGGCTTGCGGGGGAAGGAGGTCAACCGGGATGTAGTCGGCTTCGAGGGCTCGCGCGGTAGCGGCGCCGATCGCGGCGATCTTGAGGTTGGGCGGGAGGGGGATTCTCGGAGTGGAGACGTCAGGCTGAAGCCTGACGTTTCCACTCTTTTCTTTTTGAGCGCTATGAGACTCAAGGCTAAAGCCTTGGCGTACCTGATCATCGCCGCTGCGCACGGCCCGCTTCGCGAAGGCCTCTACGGCGTTCCCGCTGGTGAAGATCAGCCAGTGGAAGCGGTCGAGGTGGGTGAGGGCGGCGTCGAGGGGTGCGAAGGTGGTGGGCTCGGCCAGTTCGATGGTGGGTATAAGGATGGGGTCGACGCCGTGGGCGCGGAGTTGGTCGGCCAGCGTGGAGGCTTGATGCGGCGAGCGGGTGATGAGGACACGGGGGGCAGACATCGTCGATCTCTGCCCTTCATCTTCTCACCCGCTCGCGCGTGGCAGCTGTGATTCAGAATCCCTCAGGGGCTGAACCCTTAAGATTCCCCCTTTGAGATTCGTTACTCCGTTGAGGCCGTCTTCTCGGGGTAGTTTACCTGGAGGGTGAGAATCTCGTAGGGTTTGATGGCAACTGTGATGGTGTCGCCGCTCATCGGTAGGTGGTCGGCGCTCGGGAGTGGGTCTTCCATCATGTTTGTTTCGACGGCGTACTGCGCGCCGGCGGGGACGTGGAGTTTTACTTCTGTCTGCTTGCCGGCCCACTCGTACATGCGGAAGATGAGGGCGTTGGCGTCTTCGGCCTTCTTGACGGCGCTGAGGGTTACGTTGGGCGCGTCGAGGGAGACGAAGGAGTGCGTGGGGGGCATGGCGCCGGTGTGGGCGAAGACCTGCTCGGCGAGGAGCGGGGTGTTGAGCTCGTAGCCGCGGCGGACGGTGAGGGCATCTTTCCACGAGCCGGTGTGGGGGTAGATTTCGTAGGTGAAGTGCTGGGTGCCGCGGTCGGCGTCGGGGTCGGGCCAGATGGGCGAGCGGAGGAGGGTGAGACGGAGCAGGTTGCCTACACCGTCGTAGCCGTACTTGGACTCGTTGATAAGGGAGAAGCCGTGGTGGCCATCGCCAAGGTCGGCCCAGCGTTGGGCGGGGACTTCGAACTTGGCGTCTTCCCATGAGTTGTTGCGGGTCGTGGGGCGCTGGATGGTGCCGAAGGGAATCTCGTAGGTGGCTGTGGGGGCGGTGGCAGCCAATGGGAATGCGGCCTTGAGCAGGACGTGGGTCTCGTGCCAGTCGATGTTGTTGACGACGTTGACAGTGTCAGCGCCAGCATAGAGCTGGATGTCCTGGACGAACTTCGACTTCTGCCAG
>JBAVDD010000145.1:0-4102 GCA_049587035.1 Acidobacteriaceae bacterium
GAGGTACGTTGTATCTCCTGCAACGACTCTGTGGCTGATCACATCACCTTCGTTGATCGATGTGTTTCCCGCCAGTCGCTTGGTGGAATACCTTCCCAATTTCGGAATGCACGCCCGAAAGAGTTGGGATCCTCGAAACCCAACAAGTATGCCGCTTCATTCAGCTCTAACGCCGAATTGCTGAGATAGTACCGAGCCATCTGGTGACGCGCCTCGTCCAGGATGCGTTGGAAGCTTGATCCCGAATCCTGCAGACGACGTTGCAAGGTACGCGGTCCCATATGAAGAGCCTGCGAGATCGCATCGATCGACGGGCGATGCCCGGCGAGTTTGTCCTGAATCGTTCGGCGAACCAGCTCCAGGAAACTGTCCTCTTCTTTGTACTGACGCAGCTGCTCCTCGAATTGAGGTGCAAGCAGGTCGAGCAGTTCAGCATTCCGTGTAACGAATGGCTTCGTAGCGTCTGAGGCGCGGAAAACAACCACATTGCGTGGTGCACCAATGAGGACTTCGCAGCCCAGGCTTCGCTCGATCTGTCGTACGTTCGAACGCTGCTGCACATACTCGACTCTGAGAGGACTCAGCGCTGTCCCGATCCCATGCCGAGCTAAGGAACGCATCCAGGAAAAGCAGTAATCGGTAAGAGCCCATGGCTCATCATCGACGGCAAGCAGCCAACGAAAGCCGACAGTGAATTCCTCTGCGTTGAGTTCTACAAGAATTTCTTCCGGTGCCGTCAGCTTTTTGTATCGAGCCATATGCTGTGACGCAGCAACCAGGTTCTCAGTGGAAAGCGCGGCGATCGCCATCGGATGAAAGCGCTCGGTCTTCGTTTCTACTCCCAACTTCACACCGATGAGCGGATCGGAGCTCACCTGGTCTATTGCGCGCCAAAGCGCAAAAAGCTCTTCGGTGGAGACGAGCACCCGGGTTCGCTGAAAGAGGTCACGAGGAAGGCCTGCCTTGCGGAGCACTACGGGGACAGACACCCCCAATTCCTCCAGCTTGACGGCGAGACGTCCCGGAACCCGAAAATGCTTGAGCATCTGTCACTCTCCTATTCAAACGATATCGAAACGTCGCAGTGCGTGCCATGCAAAAAGCGTCAAGTTGGCTGCGAAAGGCGTCAATTCCCAGATCATCAAATTGTCGCGATTTGCGGGGATATTGTCGTGTTCGGCAGGGCGGATCTCTAGCATCCGGGCTAAGTTTTAAGCAGTGGTCGACGTAGATAAAGCAGCAGGCCAGCCCCCGAACCCCGATGAAAGGCTCAAACTATGCAGAACTTCGACGATAGAGGCATGAAACATAGCATTGACCGTCGCTCCTTCTTAGGCGTTGCCGGAGCTGCCGCAGTCGCAACAATTACAGGCGGATTTTCAGCTTCCGCAGCTGCCGAACCAAGCGTGCAAACGCGCGTGGTTGGGCGGCGTAAGTTAGGTTCGCTCGAGGTTTCGACAGTGGGTCTCGGCGTTCAGAACATGAGCCGCAAGTATGAGACGACCGTGCCGTACCGCCCGGAGATGATCGATATCATTCGGACTGCCTACGATCATGGCGTCACATTCTTCGATACGGCTGAGGCTTACGGTCCTCTCGAATGCGAACGGATTCTCGGTGAAGGCATAGCGCCGTTCCGCAACAAGGTCGTGATCACGTCGAAGTTCGGCTGGAACATAGACCCTGACACGGGCCGGTTCCAAATGGGGCTCAACAGCAAGCCTGACCACGTCAAGAGGGCAGTCGAAGGGATGCTTAAACGCCTTCGGACCGACCGAATAGATCTCTTGTATCAGCACAGAGTCGACCCGCAGGTTCCGATTGAGGATGTCGCGGGAACAGTCAAGGATCTCATGTCGGAGGGCAAGGTTCTGCATTGGGGCCTTTGCGAGATGGGCCCGAACACTCTTCGTCGCGCCCATGCGGCGCTGCCCGTCACCGCCGTACAGAACGAGTATTCAATGCTCTGGCGTGGACCGGAGGAAGTTGTTATCCCAATGTGTCAGGAGCTTGGCATCGGGTTTGTGCCGTGGAGTCCGTTGGGGGTGCAGTTCCTCACTGGGGCCATTGACGAAAACACTCGCTTCGCCCCCGGCGATATTCGCGCGGCGGAACCTCGATTCTCTCCGGAAAACCTGAAGCACAACCTTGAGCTCGTAAAGATTGTGAAGAGCTGGGCTGAACGGAAGCAGGCCGCTCCAGTTCAGATTGCGCTCGCTTGGCTCTTGGCGCAGAAGCCGTGGATCGTGCCTATCCCAGGCACAACGCAGATGGCGCACATGATCGAAAATGTCGGTGGCAGCTCGGTTACGTTCAGCCAGGATGAACTCAAGGAATTGAACGCGTCGGTATCCAATATTCAGATTCAAGGGAAACGTCTGCCGGATGGGGTACTTGCACTTTCGGGTGTCGAAGCGGCACCAAAGAGATAGAAAGTGATCGGTGCACTACCGCCCCTTCAAGTTCCTCCACAGGTCAACCACACACATCAAAGGAGAGTCATGAGAATCGTAATGTTAGGTCTATTTCTAGCAACATTGATGGTGCAATCGTCCCACGCACAGCAATCGCCAAAGCCTCCAACGGAAACGATTAAGACCGCAGCAAGTCATACACCCGAACAACAAGAAGTCATTAACCTTTCAAACATGAAGTGGGATTGGATGGCAGACAAGAAAGTCGATTCCTTAGAGACACTGTTTGATGACAAAGCCATGTTCACTCACATGGGCGGTACCTGGGGGAAAACCCAGGAACTAGCGACCATTAAAAGCGGTGGCATCTGGTACAAAAAAGCCTTCGTTTATGCAGTTGACGCTCGCATCTTTGGCAACACAGCCATCCTGCTTGAAGATATGGATTTGCAGGCAGTAGTCGGTGCGCACGAAGTCACCAATCCCTTTATGGTGACTGAGGTTTACATCAAGGAAAACGGCAAGTGGAAGCTTGCCCAACTCACGTTCTCGCATCTGATTAGGCCGGTCAAAGTGGATAGCAATAAGAATTAGCCATGAACATCCGAAAGATGGCGGAGTTTCAGGATGATGAGACGAATAGAAGCCCTATTGAGGATTGCGTTCGTGGTAATTTGCCTTCTGTCCGGGGCCCCTGCGGCGCAGCACTGCCAGCGAATGGCCAAGGGCTGCTCACGGGGAAGAAGATCCTGATCGTTTATCTGTCTCGAACGAAGAACACCAAGGCCGTCGCGGCCATCATCCACGAAAAGGTAGGCGGCAAACTCGTCGCTCTTGAATTGCAAACGCCGTATCCGGCGGACTATCACGCCACTGTGCAGCAAGTTGTCCGTGAGAATGAGACCGGCTATCTGCCGCCTCTCAAGACAGTGATCGAAGGACTGAACGAATACGATGTCGTCTTTGTAGGCTTTCCAACCTGGGATATGAAGCTGCCGCCGCCCATGAAGAGCTTCCTGCATCAGTACAGCTTCCGGGGGAAGACAATCATCCCATTCAACTCTAATGGCGGATACGGCCCCGGGAGCACCTTTCAGACTGTGCGGGAACTGTGCCCGCAGAGCACCGTGCTGCAGGGCTTCTCCACTCGGGGAGGATTGGAAAGAGATGGACAGCTTCTTGCCATCCAAGATGCCAGGGCAGAAGAAGTCCGCACGGAAGTCGACAAGTGGCTAAGGACAACCGGGATGCTCAAGTAAAGCGTCTCTCAACAGTAATAGGAAGGGTGAACAATCGTGAAGAAGAGAACGTTAGGAAATAGCGGCCTTGAAGTCTCAGCCTTGGGACTCGGCTGCATGAGTATGACCTCGGCTTATGGTCCTGCCGCCGATAAGGGCGAGATGATCCAACTGGTGCGGGCAGCTCACGATAAAGGCATTACCTTCTTCGACACGGCCGAAGCCTACGGACCGTTCGCAAATGAGGAGCTGATAGGCGAGGCTCTGGAGCCGATCCGCGAACAGGTTGCGATCGCTACGAAGTTCGGCTTCGATATCGATCTCAAGACCGGCAAGCGTGGCCCTGGCACGAACAGCCGTCCCGACCACATCAAGGCTGCGGCTGAGGCTTGCCTGAAGCGGCTTCGCACAGACCATATCGACCTCTTTTACCAGCACCGCGTCGATCCC
>JBAVDD010000146.1:0-6185 GCA_049587035.1 Acidobacteriaceae bacterium
GGCGAGTTCCCTGCCCGTGGCGGCGGGTTCAGTGGCTAGTTCGCCGGCCGGGCAGCAGGCGCTGCTGATGCAGGTGCTGAAGGAAGAGCTGTTTACGCTGGAGACGGACCACTTGCAGGGACACCTGGGAGAAGCAGAGTATCTTCAGAACAAGGCGGCCATTGAGTTGATCCTGCGCCGCGCGCTGCAGCGTGGAGGCAACGCCCAAAGCGTTCCGGCTGTCGGTAGTGTTCCGCCGGCAGGTACCGCAATCTAACTGGCCTACCTCATTGGGCCGCGGCCCTTAGACGTTACTTCCAAACCGTACTCCAGACCGTACTGCCGAGAATTCCATGACCACTGTGTTTCGTATCGTTCGACTGTTTGCATTGGCCGTCTGGGTGGGCAGCCTGGTTTTCTTTGGATTTGTTGCCGCGGTGGCGTTCAGTTCGTTGCCGAGCGTGGAAGAGGCTGGGCTGGTGGTGCGCGGCGCATTGATCTCGTTGCACCATATTGGGATGGTGTGCGGAGTCGTCTACCTGCTGTTCACGCTGGCGCTGCTGGCGACGCAGCGGGATACGCATCCGTTGCGTGCAGCGGAGTTGGCGTTGGTGGTGGTGATGCTGGCGCTGACCGGGTACTCGGAGTTTTCGGTGATCCCTCGGATGGAGACCGACCGGATTTCGCTGGGTGGCGACATCACGAAGGCTCCCGAGGATGCGCCGGCGCGGGAGCACTTTGATCGGCTGCACAAGGTTTCGGTGCGGGTCGAGGGCACGGTGTTGATTGTGGGGCTGGTGTTGCTGGGGCTGGCTTCGGTGCACGGACGCGACGACTACGACCGGTTCGCCTAGGGGCCGTTCGGACGACGGACCGAGGTACGCGATACGGCCTCAAGCGGAACGACTTAAAGCGGCATTCCGGATGCTATCGTGGGGCGGCGAACGGGGCTGCAGGGCTCTCCACTGCGCAGGACGTGAAGCTGTCCTGCTCCGGTCGAGATGACAACTATTTTCCTCCTCGCAAGAACGGGTGAAAACCCGAAACACAGGCGAAACGCTGGGGATTTTGGAGATTTGAGCTTAAACACAAAGGGCCGCCGGGGGGTGCCAGCGGACCCTTTGCTTTCAAATCGCGCCTCCTATCAAGGGATGCGACCGGTGGGGGGTCGTCCCGACCAGAGGCGCTAGATGATTATTACATAAACCTCTCAAGTTGGAGCTGTGGATGGAGAAATTTTGCGGCGAGTTCGGTAATAGAATGAGGAAAAGCCTGGAGATGGAAAACGTGCATTGCCTCAAGGGGCATCACATGGTCGTCTGTACACAGGCTAATGAACTGAAGCATTGAAACAGTATCTGAAACAGTATTTAGGAGCGCTCCCATGCCAGACATTCGCGGACTAGCAACCCATGCCGCTGGGGCCCAGCTGGTTCCCTACAAATATTCGGTAGAGGCGCTTGGGCCGCATGAGGTTGAGGTCAAGATCAGCCACTGCGGGGTATGTTTTTCGGATATCCACCTGATCGACAACGATTGGGGGATGAGCAAGTATCCGTTCATTCCCGGGCACGAGATTGTGGGCACGGTCACGGGCGCGGGGTCGGAGGTCAGGGACCTGAAACTGGGCGATCGGGTTGGGATTGGCTGGCAGGCGGACTCGTGCGGGATCTGCGAGTGGTGTCGGCAGGGCGATGAACATCTGTGCGCGAAGGCGCAGCCGACCTGCGTGGGGCGCAACGGCGGGTATGCGGATGCGATCCGGGTGAACTCGAAGTTTGCGATCCTTGTGCCGCAGGCGCTGGAGAGCGAGAACGTGGCTCCGCTGCTGTGCGCGGGGATTACGGTATACAGCCCGCTGCGGAACCTGCTGGCGCGGCCTTCGTCGCGCGTGGGTGTGGTGGGTATTGGTGGGCTGGGACACATTGGCGTGCAATTTGCGCGGGCGTTTGGGTGCGAGGTGACGGCCTTTTCTACCTCCAAGGACAAAGAGGCCGAGGCGCGTACGCTGGGCGCGCACCACTTTGTGAACACACGTGAGAATGGCGAGATCAAAAAAGCTGCGGGAAGTCTGGACCTGATTCTGTGTACCGTGTCGGCGGACCAGGACTTCCAGAGCTTCATCACGATGCTGCGGCCGAAGGGAACGCTGATGGTGCTGGGTGCGTCGCCTTCGCCGATGCAGATTGCGCCGTTCAGCCTGATTGCGGGACAGAAAGCCGTGGCGGGTAGCCCGACGGGGAGTCCGCGGGACCTGCACGAGATGCTGGACGTGGCGGCGCGGCACAAGGTGAAAGCCATCACCGAGCGGTTCGCGATGAAGGATGCGAACAAGGCGGTGGACAAGGTGAAGAAGGGGCAGGTGCGGTATCGCGCCGTGCTGGCGAACTAGCGGTACAGGGATAGGGGAGAAAAGCATCTGCGCTGTACGATAGCGGTGGATGCGATTTGAACTGTTTATTGCCGCGCGTTATCTGCGAGCCCGACGGCGGCAGGCAGTGGTTGGCCTGATCACGGTGATCTCGGTGGTGGGGGTGGCGGCGGGTGTGGCCGCGCTGATTATTGCGTTGTCGATTACGAATGGAATGCAGCAGGACCTGCAGCAGCGGCTGGTGGGTTCGACCGCGCACGTGCAGCTGATGCGGACGGCGGGTGATGGCATGCGCGACTGGCGGCCGTTGATGGCCGAGCTGAGCAAGGTTCCGCACGTGGTGGCCGTGGCGCCTGGGTTGTATGGGCAGGTGCTGATCTCGCGGGGGGCGCGGTCGGGTGGGGCGCTGATCAAAGGGATTCTTCCGGCGGATGAGCGGAGGGTGGGGAATCTGTTGCAGTCGGTGAATCAGGGGTCGGCTGCGGAGCTGGCGCCGGATAATTCCACCGCTCCGCCAGGGAGTGAATTAGCTCCGCCGCTGGTGATTGGTCATGAGCTGGCTGTGACCCTGGGAGCGAGCGTGGGCGATACGCTGCTGGTGACTTCGCCGCAGGGAGAGTTAACGCCGCTGGGACTGGTGCCGCGGTATCAGCGGTTTCGCGTGGTGGGGATCTTTTCGTCGGGGTTCTACCAGTATGACGACGGCTATGCGTTCATGCGGCTGGCCGATGCGCAGCGACTGTTCTCAGAGCCCGACTTGATCAGCGTGCTCAGCTTCAAGATCGATGATCTGAACAAGGCCGTGCAGGTGGGCAACTCGATTGAGCAGGCGGCGGCGAAGGATGCGGGACCCGGGTTCCAGACGACCAATTGGATTGAGCAGAACCGCGAGCTGTTTCGCGATATGAAGCTGGAGCAGGATGTGAGCTTCATTGTGCTGGCGCTGATTGTAGTGGTGGCGGCGCTGAATATTCTGATCGCGCTGACCATGATGGTGATGGAGAAGACGCGCGATATTGCCGTGATGATGAGCTTTGGCGTGACCGCCGAGCAGGTGCGCAGGATCTTTCTGCTGCAGGGACTGCTGATCTCGGCCGTGGGTACGACGCTGGGGCTGGTGTTGGGATATGCGTTGAGCGTGGTGGGCTCGCACTACCGGTTTATTCACCTCGATGCCAGCGTGTACTCGCTGGACTACCTGCCGTTTGCGCCGCGGTTGGTGTATGCGCTGGTGGTGGGGGCGGTGAGCCTGGGGATGAGTTTGCTGGCTACGATCTATCCGTCGAGCTCGGCGGCGAGTGTGCTGCCGGCCGAGGCGCTGCGGTATGAGTAAGGGACCTAGAATGCAGATGGAGGCAAGAGAACAATGAGACTGCCGTACACGAAACTCGCGCCGGGCGGGTATGACGCACTGGTGGGCGTTGGGCATTATCTGAATACGCAGACGGCGCTGGAGCCGGTGCTGCGGGAGCTGGTGTATCTGCGCGCGTCGCAGCTGAATGGGTGCGGATTCTGCATCGGCATGCATACTGAGGAGCTGCACAAGCACCATGAGCCGGACAGCCGTATCGATGCGGTGGCGGACTGGCGCGGGTCGGATGCGTTTACGCCGAAGGAGCGCGCGGCGCTGGCTTGGGCGGAGGCGGTTACGGATGTGAATGCGTCGCATGTGTCTGACGATGACTATGCGGCGGTGAAGGAGTTCTTTGAGGACAAGGACCTGGTGGACCTGACGTACGCGATTGCGCTGATCAACGCGTGGAACCGGCTGGGCGTGGCGTTTCGTGCGGAGTGGGCGCCGAAGCCGGCGTCGGACGGAGAGATTGCTGCGCAGGCGGAAGAGACGGCGACGAAGTGAGCGCTTCCCTTTCGGTGGCTGGCGCTGATCCGGTGCTAAGGGCACTGGCGCTGGAGAAGACGTATCCGCCGCTGGCCGGTGGGGCCACGGGATTGCAATTGTTTAAAGATCTGTCGCTGGAGGTGGCCGCGGGAGAGATGGTGGCTGTGGTGGGCGAGAGTGGCGCGGGCAAGAGTTCGCTGCTGCATCTGCTGGCTGCGCTGGATACACCGACGGCAGGAGAGGTTTGGTGCGGTGCGACGAATGTGACGCGGCTGAGTGCGCGTGAGGCGGGTGCATATCGCAATCGGGAGATTGGGTATGTGTGGCAGTTTCATTACCTGCTGCCGGAGTTTACGGCGGTGGAGAATGTGGCGATGCCCTTATTAGCGAGAGGTGCGCGGCGGGCTCCGGCTTTGGCCGAGGCGACGCGTTGGTTGCAGCGGGTAGGGCTGGGGGATCGTGCGGAGCATCGGTCGGGAGAGTTGTCGGGCGGTGAGCAGCAGCGGCTCTCGATTGCGCGCGCGCTGATTACGAAGCCGAAGCTGCTGCTGGCGGATGAACCGACTGGCGATCTCGACGGGACGACGGCCGAGCGGGTGTTTGTGCTGCTGCAGGAGCTGCATCGGGAGCATGCGCTGGCCAGCGTGCTGGTGACGCACAACCTGGAGTTCGCGGGGCGGTGTGATCGTGTGTTGAGGCTGCGCGACGGGCGGCTGGCAGCGGCGTAGTTGGTGAGTGGGCTGAAGGCTTTCCAGTCGTGAGCCGATGAAGTGGGCAGCGATTCCGCGCGGAATGGAGGAGTTTGCGACCGATTTCCCACAGAAACGTCTAATCTTTGATTCCGGAATTCGAGGGAACGTTTTCCATCGATGCCCGGGACGGATACACTAGGGGCAACTCAGCTGGTTGTTGCAAAACAACCAGTCCTCTCCACCGCAATTGAACGCTGCGGTGGCAACGTAATCGTCATTCGCAGACCGCGCCCTCGTTTTCGGGTTTTGCTATTTCTCTTTAGCGCGGGGCGTTGGTTCGTAGGGGGAGTATGTTCGAACGCTATACGGAAAAAGCGCGGCGCGTTATCTTTTTCGCGCGCTACGAGGCGAGCCAGTTTGGATCGCCGTACATTGAAACCGAACATCTCTTACTGGGTCTGTTACGGGAAGACAAGGCACTCACGAACCGGTTCTTGCGGTCGCATGCCTCAGTAGAATCCATTCGCAAACAGATTGAGCAACGCACGATCGTGCGCGAGAAGGTTTCGACCTCGGTCGATCTTCCACTCTCGAACGAGTGCAAGCGCGTGCTCGCGTATGCGGCCGAAGAGGCCGAGCGGTTGAGCCACAAACACATTGGCACCGAGCACCTGCTGCTGGGTCTGCTGCGCGAGGAGAAGTGCTTCGCCGCGGAGATCCTGACCGAGCGCGGGCTGCGTCTGGCTGCGATTCGCGAAGAGCTACAGCGCACCACGCAGGAGAAGCCGGCGGCGGCGAGTGGCAGCGGCGGTAAACAGCGCGGCGCGGCGCAGCAGGAGCAGTCCATGCTGGCCGAGTTCTCGCGCGATCTGACGCAGGCCGCGACCGACCAGCAGTTGGATCCGCTCGTGGGCCGCGACTTTGAAGTGGAGCGCGTGATCCAGATTCTTTGCCGGCGGACGAAGAATAATCCGGTGCTGATTGGCGAACCGGGCGTCGGCAAGACCGCGATTGTTGAGGGGCTGGCGCAGAAGATCGCCGACGGCGAGGTACCGAGCTTCCTTGCGGAGAAGCGCGTGCTGTCGCTCGACCTCAGCCTCATCGTCGCGGGAACGAAGTATCGGGGACAGTTTGAGGAACGGCTGAAGACCATCATGAAGGAGTTGATCGAGAACCAGAACTGCATTGTGTTCATCGATGAGCTGCATACGCTGGTTGGGGCTGGGTCTGCGGAGGGTTCGCTGGATGCTGCGAACATTCTGAAGCCTGCACTTAGCCGCGGCGAAATTCAGTGCATTGGAGC
>JBAVDD010000147.1:0-1998 GCA_049587035.1 Acidobacteriaceae bacterium
GAATGGCCAAGCACGGTTCCCAGCGCCCACAACGCCCGGCCATGGCTGTCTTCCGATCCGGTAGTTTCCTGCCATTCACGATCGTAGCCAAGAAAGTTTCTGAATCGTCCGATCTTATCGTGGAAGGCAAACTCCAGAAAGGCAAGATAACGGCGAGAGAGAATTGCAGAAAGCTCATTGCCGCATGCCGAGGACTCCTGCAGTAAGACAGTTACGATCAGGGCGCGGGCATTGTCGTCCGTTGTATAGCCTTCTTTGCAGTTGGGCACGGAAAAAACAGCGTGCTGCAGAATGCCTGTGTCATCTGTCATGTGCCTCAGGTGAGTCAGGTCCAGAGCCGGTAACTCGTCAGTGGATCTGGCCGCGAGGATGTCCTGCAGCGACGGCCGCGGCCGCAGGATGCGTTCGTTGCGCGCACGCTGAAAGCTCGCCATGTAAGCCTGAGCGGTCCGTTGCCAGGTAGTGCCCCGCGAGTAGAGATAGGCACGCTTGCGCATCGTATGCCGCTCGGCGTCGTTATCCAGCAACCGGATGGTCGCCTCTGCAATGGAAGGGGGATCGTCAAAAGGGACCAGGATGCCGCGCCCGTCGGCAAGCAGTTCCTGCGCATGCCAGTAGGGCGTGGAGATAATTGCCTTTCCGGCGCCAAGAGCGATCGCCAGCGTGCCGGAAACGATCTGCGCTTCCTGCCGGTACGGGGTGATGTAAATGTCAGCGGCGCCGACATGCTCCACCAGTTCTTCCGCGCTGACAAAGCGGTTATTGAAGATAACCTGGGAGGAAACGCCTAACTCGACAGCCAGCTTCTGCAACTCCTCCCGATAGCGCTCCCCTTCGCGCCGCCGGATATGAGGGTGCGTTGCGCCCGAAACGATGTAGGTAACGTTCTCATGCTTTGACAGGATGGCGGGCAGCGCGCGAATGACATTCTCGATCCCTTTGTTCGGCGACAGAAGCCCAAACGTCAGGAGTACCGACTTACCCTGGGTGCCGAACAAATCCTTAAAGTAATTCGGATCGGTGAATGCGAAATCGGGTACTCCGTGGGGAATCAAGTCGATCTTGTCCGAGGGAATGCCGTACACGTTTTGCAACAGCGTCGAAGCGAGTTCGCTCATCACGATCAAACGATCGGAAAGGTGCGCGATCTCTTCGAGGACGGTACGCTGACTCAGGTCCGGTTCACGCAGAACCGTGTGCAGGGTCGTAACCAGCGGCATCTTCAGCCGGCGCAGCAGCGACAGGATATGGCTCCCTGCTGGTCCTCCAAAGATGCCATATTCATGCTGGAGACAAACCAAATCGTTCCCGTTGAAATTAAGAAAGTCGGCGGCGCGCTCGTAGGAGGCGCAATCCTCCTGCTCGATCTCGATGCGCACACGGTCGGGGTATTCGTAGCTCGATTCCGGATCGTTGACGGGGATCGCAAAAAGACGAGCGCCCCCAAATTCCGATGCGATTGCTGTGCAAAGGTCCGTCGTAAAGGTGGCAATCCCGCATTGCCTGGGCAGATAGTTGCCGATAATGGCAATGCGCGTAGGCAGCGGCATCACACTGCCGGTCGAGACTGAGACGAACGGGAGCCCGCCTGCTCCTTCACTGTGAAGCATCTCCGAAAGAGTCATATATTCCTGCCTTCAAAATTGGCATCAGAGCCACCCGGATGCGGAGCTCGAATGCGGCCTGGCCCGGCGTTCACACCGCATTGAGGATGCACTGCGGGGGAAATGGAGCTTATTCCGGCGCGAGTTGCCGAATGGTCAGTTCGTCGATCAGGCCGAGCGAAGCGCGCTCTTGAATGTGCCGGGCGTGCAGTGTTGCTTTGGCAACATGGAGACCGAAATAATTTGCGACACTCACAGACCCCAGCTCCGCCGCGTTGAACCTGGCCGGCGTTTGGGTGAGGGTGCGCGTAATGGCGCGCGTGATGGCTGTGCCGTCCGTTCCACCGCACCCGTAGCGAGAGCAGGTGGACTCGATCCACATGAAGTGCCATCC
>JBAVDD010000148.1:0-3356 GCA_049587035.1 Acidobacteriaceae bacterium
GGTCCGGCTGCCCCGTGTCGCGCGGCAGCTGCCCCGAGCCCGAGATCGTGAACTCCACCGGCTGTCCTGCCTTCACCCCGCGCAACAGATACGTCGCCGCGTTCGGGTCTCCATTCGCCGCAATAAACTGCCCATCCGGCCCCGCTTTAAAGCTCATGCTCTTCGGCAAGCTCACGGCGAACATATCCGTCTGCCCGGCCACCTTCAGATTCAGCGTCAAGCTGCCCGTATAAGGAATGTGATATGCAACCTCAATCTGTGTCTCGCCCGGCTTGATCGGGAACATCACGCTGTACTGGTTCTTCTCCGACTGCGGCGCCAGCTCCTCAGCCGTGGGCATACCATTCGGTCCCTTGGCCGCCGTCGCCTCCACCACCGCACCCTCCGGCAGGTACACATCGAACGGCGCCTTTGAGTACTGCGTCATCGGAGGCGTCGACGCATTCTTCACCACAAAATCTTCGGTCACATTCAGGGTGTTGTTGCTAGGATCCGTCTGCGCACGCAGCATCAGCACCTCCGTCGTCACACCGGCCACATGTGCCGCTGCGTTGTACACGTCGAAGTTGGCCGGCTGCGTACCCTGCAGGGTCGACTGATAGTAACTCGCCATGTCATGGGTAACGCGAATCAGATACTGCCCACCGTCCGGCGCGCTCAGCGAATACTGTCCCCGCGCGTTGGTGGTGGTTGCAGTCACCACCTGCATGCCCTCCTGCGGGCTCACCAGCGCCACCTGGTCACCGGTCGATGGCTGGTTGGTTGTGCGATTGGTCACGGTTCCAGTGATCGTCGTCGCCGCCAGCGCGGCTACTGGAACAAACATCGCAAGGGCGGTGAAACTCAGAAGGGAGGAGAGGCTGCGGAGAATGCGTTTATATGCGTACACACCACAAGAATACTTCACAAGCCTGCGTCTCATTGTGATTCCCGCCACATCCCACCGCGCGCTCGGGAAACGCAACGCTAACCGCCCAGCGCCTCAATCTCTGTCACCACCTTGGCGGCCTCCTGCTCCAGGTCCCCCCGCTGCCGCGCATAGTCTTCTGCGGGAAACTTGCCCGCCCGAAACTCGAAGTTCAAATCCCGCAGGTTCTCATACACCACATCCTTGCGCTCCCGCAGATAATCCAGCCGCGTCTTCTCCACCGGGGCAACCACCCGCTCCTGCGGCCAGAACACATACGCAATGCACCCAACCGTCAGAATCACCATCGGTAGTACTGTCTGAAAATCCATCTCGTCTCCAAAACCTCTTACCCGAATCCTACGCCCGCCGTCCCGCCGAGATCCTGCTCCCGAGCCATGCGTTCATGTTCTCAGCGGCATCCAAGGTATAGTCTATCTCCGTCGGCCCCTGGCCGGCACTGGGAGGAAATGATCGCTTTGCCCCCAAAATCCCGGAGCCTGGGTCCACCCCGCACAGCGTTCCTTGCTCTGCTGCTCGTCCTTTTCACCCTCATCGCACGACCACTCGCCGCGCAGCCAGTCCTCCACACCGACCCGCTCAACCTCACACCACCCGTCAAGCAATCCCTGCAACTCTTCTACAACCTGAACTTCGACGCCGCGCTCAAGATTCAGGAACAGGTCGCCGAGCAGCATCCCAACGACCCCATGGCCTCGAACTACGTCCTCACCACCCTCATCTTCCACGAGCTCTACAACCAAGACCTCCTCGACACCACCTACTACGCGCACAACAGCTTCCTCACCGCCAAGCGCCAGATCAACGTCCCCAAGGTCACCCGCGATCGCATCGAGTCCCTCACCGCCAAGGTCCTCCAGCTCACCAACGCCGAGCTCTCCGCCAATCCCAACGACGCCAACGCCCTCTTCGCCCGCGGCTACGCCAAAGGCATGCACGCCGTCTTCATCACCCTCGTCGACCACTCCTTCGCCGCCGCCGCCCGCCAGGGCTACTCCGCCCGCAACGACTCCGAAGCCTGCCTCAAGCTCGATCCCCAGTACGCCGACGCATGGATGGCCATCGGTATCCAGCGCTTCGCCGTCGCCAGCCTTCCCGGCTGGCTCCGCTTTATCGTCGGCTTCATGGGCGTCGGCGGCAACAAGCAGCAGGGCCTCGCCGACCTCCGCAAATCCGCCGCCCAGGGCATAGTCACACCCATCGAATCGCGCACCATTCTCTCCCTCTTCCTCCGCCACGACGGCAAATACCCCGCAGCCCTCGAAGTCGAGCGCGGCCTCCAGAAGGAATACCCCCACAACTACATCTTCTGTCTCGAAGTAGCCAACCTCCTCAAGGACGAAGGTCAGGGCCTCGACGCCATCGCCACCTACAAACAAGTCATCGCCGACGCCCAGAGGCCCAACTACTTCGTCCAGCCACGCCTCGAACTTGCCTGGTTCGGTCTCGCAGATACCGAACGCGGTTACAACCAGATTCAGGCCTCCGCCGAAAGCTTCACCCAGTCCGCCGACCAGCCCAACGCCAGCGACTGGCTCCGCAAGCGCGCCGAACTAAGCGCCGGACAAATGTACGACCTACTCCACCAGCGCGCGCAGGCCCTAAGCATGTACCAGAAGGTCCTAACCCCCGGCGGCGACCAAACCCAATCCGCCGTCGCCCGCCGCTACCTCCAAACCCCCTACAAAGGCAGATAACCGCCTCCGCTCCTTTTGTGGACATGTGTTTGCAACAGATACAAGCAAGACACACCGCAACCGGCTGATAACAAGCCACTTATAAAAAGGCATAAAAATAGGAACTTGCTACTTAACCAGCCTGCTTTGAGCCGCTTACAAGTAAAAAAGGAGAAAGGGGGAGGGGGGGCCGACTATATATTCGTCCGCCACCACGCGAAGCCCCTCGCCGTCCGCGCAGGACCACGGAACCGAATGCATCGGTGTACCGTATGACACATCAAGCACCAGCAGGAGGCACGAGATGAACTGCACCGCATGTGGCAACGCGCTCAACCAGGGAGCAAGATTCTGCAGTAACTGCGGCCAGGCCGCCTACGCGCAAACCTACGCGCCCAACACGCCTCCGAACGCGCCGCCTTACGCGCCATACCCAACGCAGCGCATCTACCGCCCGCTCTACGGACGCATGATCGGCGGCGTCTGCGCCGGCCTCGCGCAACACTTCCAGTGGGACGTAGCGCTGGTCCGCGTCCTTCTCGTGGTTCTGGTCTTCTTCGGCTGCGGCACGCCGATCCTCGCCTACCTCATTGCCTGGATGGTCATCCCCAACGAGCCGTACATCGTCCCATCCCAGCCCTATGCGCAGACGCCTTACACGCCGCCAGCAGCTCCTCCCGCGGCGCCGACCGCCTGACGGCAACCAGGCCGAACGGTCGATGCAGATGAGCCGAGCCGAGTCGCCCACGCGA
>JBAVDD010000149.1:0-14060 GCA_049587035.1 Acidobacteriaceae bacterium
ACATAGCAGGGAGCAGCGCCTGGAATATCGTTACCGCATTCGCCGAACGACAGAGTGAACGGCAGACCACTCTCGTAGACAAACGTTGGGCTGAACTCAAAGCCGCTGACAATCTGGTTCACAACGCCCTTGGCATCGCCCATGAACTCCTGGCCCCTGCCGAAAGGCAGCTTGTACAGCGCATATGCAGTAATCGCACTGCGGCGTATGGAACTGTCGTTACCAAATACAGCGGAATGGCTCCACGTAGCATAGCCGCTGGCTGCATCCGTACCAACCTGGTATGCATAGTTCAACGTTCCAGACAGGTTATGCCACAAGTTCTGTTGCAACGTCATCTGTAGCGCGTTGTAATGAGTGTTCTGGTTATCACCGTAGTAGCTGATTCCCTGCGTCCATCCGCAAGCTCCACCGCAAGCAGGCAGAGTACCGCCCACGTAGCGTTGCAAAAGTGTTTGGTTGCGCGTTGCTCCTGTTGCCACATCGATGAGTAGTTGATTGTTTGGTTGGGCAAGAGTTGGTCCCTGGGGGGTACAAGTCGCCGACTGAGGGAAGCAGGTGCCACCGGCTGGATCAAAGTGCAGAGCAGATCCGGTAACGCTGTACTGTGCAGGAAGCGTGATGGCAGATTCGTTCGGATTGGTGTTGTTGCCATCTCCATCGCTGAGCGTGTGCGTTCCCTTGTTGCCAACGTAACCCACCGTCAGCGAAAGAGTCGGAGTAAGCGCCCGCTGAACCGTGAAGTTCCACGCATCCAGTGTCGGTAGCCGCTCCGTGAACGGACGAGCCTTCGTATTCACGGAAGCGCCAGGGTTCACAATCTGGCCATTAGCATCCGGAGCCACGGGGACATAATTGGAAAGCCCCGTCGCCAGGCCACCCTGCGTGCTCGCGGGATTATCCAGCTGGAAGGCATAGGTGTATACACCACCTGTCGCTCCGATCGACTGGTTCACCAGCACCGGAAGGTTCTGCGTTACGACGTGACCGAACTCCGAACCGAAGACGCCGAGATCGAAGCTGCGGCCATAGCCCATACGAATCACCGTCTTCGTATTGAGCTGATACGCTGCGCCAAGCCGAGGATTGTAGGTGTTCTTCGCAATTTTCACGCCCATGTCGCTTCCAATACCGCCATAGCCTGCGACATTGATGAAGCCCGTATTCAGATTCAAGAGAGCGCCGTTACCTTTACCGTTCACATCCTCAGGGAAGTACAACTCGTAGCGCAATCCAAGGTTGAGAGTCAGTTTCGGTGTTGTCCGCCACGTGTCTTGTGCAAAGAAGAAGTCGCGCTTCTGGAACTCTTTGGCATTCGTGGAGGTGCTCGCATACCGGTTGAAGGCAGTTACATCACCCAGGACATAGGTGGCAAGACCAAGACCACCGTCGGCACCTTCAGACGTCGGCCCAGGGCTGAAGTTATTGACGCCGGTGCGGTCATTATCACTCGGAACACGAAGGTTACGAGCGTAGCGCAGATCCACACCGAACTTGATGGAATGGGTCCGAATCACCTTCGTCCAGTTGTTGACTATCTGGAACTGATCCTCACGCTCTGTCAGTGGGCAGTTGCAACGGTTGACGTTCAAGCCGGCACCATATTGCGCGCCTGCTCCCGCCGCGTTGTTCGGACCAGCCGTCGGATTGGTCACGTTGAGATCCGCTACGTCGATGTCTGGCGCACCGTAATCCACCCCAACCGTCAGCGCCGAGTTCACGCCCGTACCGCTGATGTTCTCACCCTGGATCGGCAGATTCGTATTGCCCGTATCGTACTTGTGTGTAATCACGTTGTAGCGGAAGTATCCGAGACGAACCTCAGTCACCAGGCTATTGCTAACGGCCACGTCCGTGCCCAGCGCCAGACTGTCATTAGCGCCCAGCGATGTGCCTCCATAGCCAGCTAGTCCAAGGCCGCTACCGCCCGCGTCACCAAACAACACCGGACCAGAAAGAACATCCGTGAAGCGGCTGAATCTACCAAAAGCATGCGTCTTCTGGCTGATCGTCGCATCGACGCGTGCGTCCCACTGGTTGCTGTTGAAGAGACCCGTGCCGCTTCCTTGGTAGTTATCGGTCAAGCCGCCATCGGAGCCGCTGTTGATGATATTCGGTGCGTAAGGCTGCAGCAGCTTGAACAGATTCATCGCCGTCGGTGAAATCTCAGAAGCCGGAATTACAGTGACCGGTGCATGATTCTGATTCGGGTCATACACCTGGTAAGGGTTCTTGGGGCTCTGTGCCGTCTCCAAACTCGCACCATAGGCTTCATACTCGCTGAAGTCGCACCCAGTTGCTCCCAGGCAGCTCGAAATAAGATTCGCGGTCGGAACCGTCACCGTCTCCGACGTACCAACCTTCTGCCGAACGCCCTGATAGTCACCAAAGAAGAAGATCTTGTCCTTGATCACCGGACCGCCGATCGATCCGCCGAACTGATTCTTCAGTCCAGCAGGAATTGGACCCGATCCAGACTCAGAGAACGAATCGCGTGCCAGGTTCGCCGAACTCTCGCGGTTATCAAACGCCGTTCCATGGAACTGGTTCGTACCTGACTTGGTCGAGACCGTATCAACCGACGCCACCGCTTTTCCAAACTCAGCATCGTAGTTCTGCGTCGCAATCTTCACGTCAGACATCGAATCCGAGTTCGGGTTGATAACAATAATCCCCAGAATCGCGTCCTGGTTATCCGTGCCGTCCAGCGTATAGTTCACGCCGCCAAATGCCTGCCCATCAATCTGAATCTGCTTGGACCCCTGCGGGTTCTCATCGGCCGCGTGCGCCCATCCCAACTGCACCGCGCCCGGCAGCAACAACTGCAGGTTCGCAAAGTTGTGATCCGGAATCGGCAGCGACTCGATGTCCTGCGCCGAATAAATCGTCGCCACGTCGACGTGCTCGGTCTTCAACTGCGGTACCTGATCACCGCGTACTACCACCGTCTGCTCAGAGCTTCCAATCGCGAGCACCGCGGACACCTCAGGCGCTTCGCCCGCCACCACATGTACGCCCTTCTGCTCGAATCCCTTAAACCCCTGCTCCGACACATCCACCGTGTAGTCATCCGGAATCAACTGGGCCAGCGCAAATTCGCCAGCGCTGTTGCTCTTGATGTTTGAGACCGTCCCTTTTTCTTGATCCGTGATCTTGATGCTTGCGTTTGGGATTGCGGCTCCGGTCGAATCAGTGACCGTACCGACAATCTCACCTGTGGTCGCTTGTGACATAGCATAGTGGCCCGATCCAAGCAGTAATCCAAGGGCCACCAACGATAGCGGCGTGCGTAATGCGCGGAACCCGTTTCTCTTCATGCCAACTCCTCCATAAAATGCTGCCAACTGCTGAATCTCAGTGCCTCAGCTCCATCCCTCAGATCGCGACCTTGTACTGACCAACTGCAAGGGCGCGTCCTTCTCTTTTCCTTTGTCTCCTCGGAGGGGGACTTTCTTAGGGCACCAAACTCCACCTTTCGGCGGATACCAAATACGTCCATTTGATTGCTCACGAACACTATCTATCAGGCCCCTAAGCTGTCAAGCTGTTTTTTAGGTATATTGCAGTCATTTATACACACTTCTGTCATGACATTTTGGCCACCAAAACTCCTTTGTGGCAGATTTCGCTGGAAATATCCAAATCCTATAGATTTCCGACGAATCGACCAAGCCCTCCGCTCTCCGGAAAGGCCCAACTCACCCCACTGGTAAAGACATCCTCGTTCATCAAATGACATAACACATTCAAATCGTGGCCGAGAAAATGTTATAGTTCTCGCCGGTCTTCAAGGAGGCATTCTGATGAACTCGACGTTCCTGTCCGTACCGCTCGCGTGGAGGCGTCGCGGCGTGTCTGCCGCCCTCGCCGCCGCAGCCTTTGCCCTCGTTTTAGGGGTCACCACCTTAGGCGCGCCTCCGGCCCGGGCACAAGCTTCCCCGGCCACGGCCTCCACCTCCTCCGGTCCCTGGTGGAAGCACGCAGTCGTCTACGAAATCTACCCGCGCTCCTACCAGGACTCCAACGGCGACGGCATCGGCGATCTCAACGGCATCACCTCGCGCATGGGCTATCTCCAGGGACTCGGTGTGGACGCCATCTGGATCGCCCCAATGTATCCCTCCCCCCAGGTTGACTTCGGCTACGACATCTCCAACTACGAAAATGTCGACCCCCAGTACGGCACCCTTGCCGATATGGACCATCTGATCGCCGAGGGCAAGAAACACCACGTCCGCGTTCTCCTCGACATGGTCCTGAACCACACCTCCGACAAGCATCAGTGGTTCATCGAAGCCTCCAGCTCCCGCACCAACCCCAAGCACAACTGGTACGTCTGGAACGACGGCATCCCCGCAAACTCCCCCGGCGTCACCGCCTGGCAGAAGCGCTTTGAGCACGACGGCCGTGTCCCGCCCAACAACTGGGTTTCCGGCTTCGGCGGCTCCGCCTGGCAGTGGGTCCCGGCCGTGCACCAGTTCTACTACCACGAGTTCTACAAGCAGCAGCCCGATCTCAACTGGCGCAACCCAGAGGTTGAAAAGGCCTGCTTCGACGCCATGCGCTTCTGGCTCGATCGCGGCATCGCCGGCTTCCGCCTGGACGCCATTCCAAACCTCTTCGAAGACCCCCAGTTGCGCAACAACCCAGTGCTGGGCGGTATCGACGCGCAGGGTGATCCCAACGTAGGCGACAAGTACACCAACAATCTTCCCGAGGTGCACGACGTCATACGCCGCATGCGCGCCATGGTCTCGAAGTACCCAGGAGATCGCGTCCTGATTGGCGAGACCTATCTACCCAACACCGCCGAACTCGACAAGTGGTACGGCGGCAAAGCACACAACGAGCTGCAACTCCCCATGGACATGCTCGTAGGCTTCCACGGCGACCACGACAAGCTCAACGCCGACAGCTTCCGTCAACACATCGAAGAGGCTGAAACACAGATTAATGGCTCACAACCGCTCATCGTCTTCGACAACCACGACAACGTGCGCGCCATCGATCGTTACGGCGACGGCGTCCACGACGATCTCATCAACGAGGCCCTCGCCACCACACTCTTCACCACCAAGGCCACCGCGCTCATGTACTACGGCGAAGAGATCGGCATGCACACCACCACACCCACAAGGCGCGAAGACGTGCGCGACCCAATCGGCATCACCGGTTGGCCAAAGGAAAAGGGTCGCGACGGCGAACGCACACCCATGCAGTGGACCGCGGGCCCGCAAGCCGGCTTCAGCACCGATCCCCACACCTGGCTCCCCATTCCCCCCAGCTACAAGACCATCAACGTGGCCGTCGAGTCCAGGAATCCCGCCTCGGAACTGGACTGGTTCAAGCAGCTCATCGCCCTTCGTCGCGATCAACCTGCCCTGCACAGCGGCGCGATGACGATGCTCGACACCAACAACCACAACGTCCTCTCCTATCTGCGCTCCACCGGCTCTGGCCCATCCGTGGTCGTGGCGATGAACTTCACCGGCACGCCGCAAACCATCACACTCAACCTGTCAGGCACTGGCGTCACGGCTCACAACGTCAAGACGCTCGCAGCCGATGACAACTCCCTCAAGTCCATCTCCACGCTCAACCACATCACGCTGCCGCCTTACACAAGCTGGGTGGCAAGCGTACAGTAATTCTGTCTTCGCAAGAGACTCACCCTGGCCCGGCGAAGCACACTTCGCCGGGCCAACATCTTTTCGGCACGGAACTCCGCATCATGCCCATCACATCCCGCAATAAGCTCACCGCCCTCGCTCTCGCCGCCGCGCTATTTTTTCCGCTCACCATCGCGCAACTCGCAGCACAGGCTCCCGCCTCGCAACCGCACGATCCCTGGTGGAAGCACGGCATCATCTATGAGGTCTATCCGCGCAGCTTTCAAGACACCAACGGCGACGGCATCGGCGATATCAACGGCATCACCTCGCGCCTCGGCTACCTCCAGTCCCTCGGCATCGACGCCATCTGGATCACCCCCATGTATCCCTCGCCGCAGGTCGACTTCGGCTACGACATCTCCAACTACACCGCCATCGACCCGCTCTACGGCACCATGGCAGACTTCGATCACCTGATGGTCGAAGCCAAACAACATCACATCCGCGTCATCATGGACTACGTCCCCAACCACACCTCCGACCAGAACGCGTGGTTCAAGAAGTCGCGCTCCTCACGCACCAATCCCAAACGAACCTGGTACATCTGGAACAGCGGCATCCCTGCCAGCACCGCGCACCTCACCGCCTTGCAGCTCAAGAACGAACACACCGGCCCCAGCGGCAAGGTCGTCCCACCCAACAACTGGCAGAGTTGGTTCGGCGGCTCTGCCTGGCAGTGGGACTCCGGCACCAAACAGTTCTACTACCACTACTTCTACGTCCAGCAGCCCGACCTCAATTGGCGCAACCCCGAAGTCCAGAAGGCCATGCTCAACGTCCTCCGCTTCTGGATGAACAAAGGCGTCTCCGGCTTCCGCATCGACGCCGTCTCCCGCCTCTTTGAAGACCCCCAACTCCGCAACGACCCCAGCCTCCCCGGCACCAATGCCTTCGGCGATCCCAACATCGTGCACAAGTACACCGACGACCTACCCGAGGTCCACGACATGCTCCGCGCCATGCGCGCCGTCGTCAACAAATACCCCGGCGACCCCGTCCTCATCTCTGAAGCCGACGAGCCCACCGTCGCCGACCTCTCCAAGATGTACGGCAAGCACAACGACGAAGTGCAACTCCCTATGGACTTCCAGGTAGCCGACATCAACCAGCTCTCCGTCGCCAAATTCCGCACCTACATCGATCAGGTCGAGCACAACCCCGCCCACGGTCAACCCTACTTCTTCTTCGGCAACCACGACCAGGACCGCCTCTGGGACCGCTACAGCGCAGGCGTCACCAACCCAGCAATGAAGGAGCGCATCGCCCGCATCATGGCGACGCTGCTCCTCACCTCACGCTGCACCCCGCAGCTCTACTACGGCGATGAGATCGGCATGGTCACCACCACACCCACACGCAAACAGGACGTCAAGGACCCCGAAGGAATCACAGGCTGGCCCAAAGAAAAAGGCCGCGACGGGGAACGCACCCCGATGCAATGGAGCGCCAGCAAGGACGCAGGTTTCTCCACCGCAGCCAAAACCTGGCTCCCCATCCCACCCAGCTACTTCACCACCAACGTCAAGGTAGAGTCCGCCGAACCCAACTCACTGCTCAACTGGTACAAGCGCCTCATCGAGCTACGCCGCACCAACCCAGCTCTCATCGATGGCACCATGAAGATGATCGCCACCAGCAACAACAACATCCTCGCCTACATAAGGACTGCCGCTGGACACACCGTCCTTGTCGCGATGAACTTTACCGGCAAACGACAGGACCTGGACCTACACGAGGACGGTGGAAATGAAGTTCACACTCTCTCGACGGATGACCCGAACCTCACGAACATTGTGCCGCATAAAATTCTTACCCTGGCCCCTTACGCCACCTACATCGGCGAAGCGAAATAGCGCCTACCAGCGCAGCGTCACCACCTGCGACACATACCCACTGCCCGCAGGAAATTGAACCTCAATTCCCTCAGGCACAACGTCCGCCCCCGCCACCTGCAACTTCGCACCAGCATCATTGCGCCGAACTTTCACCAAATCCTCTGTTCCCGCCATCCCCTCCAGCTCAAGCCGCAGCGAGTGCGCGCCCACCGTCTCATCCATCACCTTCATCTGCGCCGTGCGTGCCCCCGGCAAAGGAAGCCCCCGCCCAATTGCCACCTCAAACGGCGGCAGCGGCACCCGCAGCGTATCGGATGCAGCGCCAGCAAACTGCACCGCCGGCCCAGATACCTGCTGCAACCGCACCACCATCGCCAAGCCCTCGCGCTGATAGCTAAGGTTCACCACCGACTCACCCACGTGCAGCCGATCCACTTCAGCTCCATCCCAATCCGCCGGCAGTTGCGGCCGAACCTTGACCGTATGTTTCAACCCATCCACCGTAATCCCAAACATCCCCCGCATCACCGGCGTAATCACCATCGCCGACGACCACAGTTGATGACTCGTGCTCCTCCCAAACGGCACAAAGAAATCTCCCGACAGCAGCTCCGTCACCGCTCCCAGGTCCTGCGCCCGTGTAAGCTCTGCGTTCTCCATCGTGCTCTGGTAGCCCGCCAGCTCACGACCCGCCCCATACTCCGCCATCGCCTCCCACCCCGTAAACAGCGGCCACACAGACCCCTGGTGATAGCTCATCCCGTCATACAGTGGATCACTCGCAGCAATATCGCGCGACCCCCAATCGGTCGCAAATTCATGCGAAGCCCAATCCTTCAAACTCGCGTCCGCATGATCCAACCCCGCGCCGCCATTCCACCAGGCGATCGCCGGAAACACCGTCGCAGTCTTATCCAGGTGGCCACCACCGTTCCAGCTAAAGGCATAAGTCTTCGTGGACGGAACGTAATACTCCCGTTCGATAGTCGCGTGCACGCGCTTTGCTCTCTCACTCGCCTCGGTCGCCACGCTCTCATCCTGCAGCATCGCACCCAGCTTCGCCATCGCCTCTGACGCCTGTTGATCCAGCAGCGCCAGATAGATCTCCTGCTTCGGCATTCCGGGCGGCCAGCTCTCTACCCATCCCGTTCCCTGCGCGTTGTCGTAGATCCCATCGCCATCGCTGTCGTGCGTAGTCTCAAATCGCCAGGCCTTCAACACCTCCTCGCTATGCGAGCGCAAAAACGCAACGTCTCCGCTGCTACGCACGTAATCATTCATTGCCGTCAAAAACAGCGGCGTAGAATCCGCAGCCGCATACTCATACGGCAAAGCCTTCCAATCCACATACGCCGCTGTTTGCGAGTACTCATGCATCATCTTGCCGTCGTCGCGCTGCCGTCGCATCAGAAACTCGAGCTCCTCACGCGTCAACTTGAAGTCCCCATAACTATCCAGCGCATAGATCGTATAAAGCGAATCACGCCCAAAGAACCATCCAAACCCCGGCCGCGCCGAGTCGCCCGAAGAAAAATATCCCGCTACCAGCGCCATCTCTCCACTAGGCTGCGCCTTTGCGCGCAGCTGACCAATCGAAGTCTCTGCCCATCCAAAATCCGCATTCAGCTCCGCATCCGGAGTCTTGATCGACGTAAGCGTCGCCTCCTGCTTCCGATACACCGCCGCATGCGTCGCATAGATCTCCGGCAGCTGCTCATCCAACTCCTGCAACTTCGCCTCCAGCGCTGGATCCGTCGCGGTCTCTTTACTACGCCCCACCGCCATCAGCAGCGGATACACGCGTCCCCGATCTGTCTTCGGATCCACATGCAGATGAAACTCCAGCGGATAAAACTTCGGTCGCTCCTGGTACGGCGCCATAATTCCATGCGTCGCTCCCGGCATGGCAACTGCACCTGCCAACTGCGGAAAATCCGTATGCAACACATAGAACCCACTCGCACCTTGCGTCACCCACTCTGGCGAAGGAACCCCAAACCCAGGCTCCGGCCACATCTCCCGCATCTCCGGCGTAAACCGAAACACCAGGTCCACCGGATGCAGCGAGTCCACCTGAAACAACACCACGGCCCCCGTCCCCGCGGGCGACGTCTCCGGAGCAAACATCGTCTGCCGCACCGTCAGCGCAGCATGCGAGTAAGTAATCGTCGTGTGGTCCGGCCTCACCTCAATCTCGCGCGCCATCGAGTTCAAATCAATCGGAACGTCGTACCCTTCCACATCAGCTTCAATCGTGAAGTGGCTAAGCAGCTTCACCGGTAGCACCCAAGCCTCGAACGTGCCTTCCTGCTGCCCCACGATCACGCCCTGCGGCCCGGCTACAGTAAACGGCTGCCCGCACTGCACCGTCTGCCGAATCACTGGTCCATCCGCGCGCAGCGCGACCGGGCCGAGCACGTTCATCACTCCAGCCGCCGGCTGCTGAGCAGCAACAGTCTGAGCTACCAATACCAGCCCAACCACCATCCATCGTGACGCCATAGCTCAAACCTCGTGAAGACGAATCATACTATCGCGCAAGCTGTCCTATCAGATGCCTTGCAAGCTGACAGCACACATCCGTATGATGATGTCGCCATGAAGAATACAAACGCAAAGAAAAATTCACCACTTCGCAGTCTCCTGGTGCTTGCTGCATTCGGCGTCGTCTGCATCGCCTTCAATCCCACCGCGCAGGCCCAGGCCGCACCCAACTCCTCGGCAGCCCAGGCCACCCTCAAGCCCGGCGTGCTCGATCGCGTGCAAACCGCCGCCTTCCTTCCTCACGCCGTCTACTTCAAAGGCGCAAGCGCCACGGTGCAGGACCGCAACTCCGCAGGCATTCGTTTCCCCGGCGGCGCACTCACCCTCGCTGTCCTGGTCGACGTCTCCGGCTACTCCTCCGCCGTCCAGCAAACCTACCAGGGCTACCTCTTCAATGAAGTCCATCTCCGCATCGGAGACAAGACCCTTCCCCCCGGCGCCTACGGCTTTGGATTCGTCGCCGGCAATCGCGTCGTCGTCCTCGACATCGGCGGTCACGAAGTGTTGCACGCCACCACCACGCACGACGATAAGATCAGACGCCCCGATCCTCTACAGATCGTTCCCGATCCTGGCATGCCCGGTCATTACCTCCTCTACCTTGGCCGCAACTACGTCACTCTTTCCGAAGCGAAGTAACCATCCGTCATCATGGGGACCCTCTGTTATCGATGCCGACCTGTCTTGCTGTGCCAGACAGTCCTCCTCCTCGGCCTCGCTTGCTCCCCCACGCAACCCGTCCTGGCCCAAGACACCAACACCACTGCCAACACCGCACCCCTCACCGAAACGCCACTAGCTCAAGCCCACCAGCAAGCGCTGCTCGGCAACTACGCAGACGCAATCACGCTCTACCGCACCGCCCTCACATCCCCGCAACCGCCCGTCCTCTCTGACACCGACGCTCTCCTCTACGCCACCTCCCTGGCCGCCACCGGCGACGTAGCCAACGCGCGCCACCAACTCACGCAAGCCCTCGCGCAAAGTCCCGACTCCGCGCCGCTCAACAATGCCCTCGGCACGCTCATCGCGCAGTCCGGCCATCTCGAAGACGCGCTTCTCTACTTCCAGCACGCCGTCACCAGCGACCCATCGCTGATCACCGCGCAGTACCACCTGGGCGCCGCACTGCTGGCGCTCAATCAGCCTGAAGCCGCACTCGCTCCGCTACAAATTGCCGCCCAGGCGAACCCCAATCGCTTCGACGTTCAGCTTCAACTTGGCAAAGCTCTCTCCGCAACTCATCAGGATGCCGAAGCCCTCACCCACCTCCATCTCGCTACGCAGTTAGCTTCTACGACCACCTCACCCGACGCGCTCTACGCGCTTGCCCTCGCCCTGCAAGCCAGCGGCGACGCGCGCGCATCGCTCCCCATCTTCGAGGCCTCCACCACCGCTCCCAACGCCTCGCCAGCAGACTCCAACAGCTCCGCCCTCACCAACTACGCGCTCGCCCGCGTCCAAACCGGCGACGCCGTCGGCGCCATCCCACTCTACAAGCGTGCCCTCGCTCTCGGTCCCGACACGCCCGACCTGCGCGAAGACTTCGGCGTAGCCTACCTTCAGCAGTCCGACATCGTCCACGCCATCGAGCAATTTCGCGCCGGCCTCGCACTCGATCCCTCCAGCGCCCATCTCCACTACGACCTCGGCCTCGCACTCAAGCTCAAGGACGATCTCACTGACGCCGTTCCCGAGTTCCAACGCGCCCAGCAACTCGACCCCTCGCTCCCCGACCCCGCCTACACCCTCGGCGTCATCTACATGCAGCAGGGCCACTTTCCCGACGCCATCAAGGAACTCAAGCAGGCCGCCCAGATGCAACCCAACAACGGCAACGCATGGGCGCTCCTCGGCAGCGTACTCAAGGACTCCGACGATGCCACAGGCGCCTTCGCAGCCCTCACCCGCGCCGTCGCGCTCGAGCCCGATCAACCCAGCCTCCACATCCAGCTCGCCGCTCTGGACATGGAAGCCGGCAAGCGCGACCAGGCCGTCGCCGAACGAAAGATCGCTGCCACCCTCAGCCGCGCCGCCAACAATCGTCAGCGCGCCAACTTCTCTCTCCGCAGCGGACGCGTCCTCCTCGACCAGAACAAACTCCCCGACGCCATCCTCCAACTCAACAACGCAGTGCAGGCCGATCCCACTCTAGTCGAGCCACACACCCTCCTGGCCGAGGCCTACACTCGTCAAGGCGACGCCGCAAAAGCCGACGCCGAACGCAAACTCGCCGCTACCCTCACCGCCAACGCAAGCAAGGCAACCCCGTGATCACGCGCGCAACACTTCGCCTCGCCACGACATGCCTGCTCGCAGCCTCCGGCCTCGCCCTCCTATCCACCGCCCTCCGCGCACATCCTTCCACCGCTGTCTACGCAGCGCAAACCTCCACACCCACCCTCACCAATCCCGACGCTGTCTGCGCCGCCTGCCACCAGGCCATCTACGATCACTACGAGCAGACGCAGATGGCGCGCGGCAGCGGGCTCGCCATCGACGGCCTCATCCCCGGCAAGTACCACAACGCTCTCTCCAACATCGACTACAGCGTCTTTCAGCGCGGTGGCGCCGCCTGGATGTCCTACCATCGTCCTGCCTCCGACCCGCGCGGCGCCCTCTCCGGCGAGCAGCGCCTCCAATACTTCATCGGCTCCGGCGCCGAAGGCCGCACGTATCTTTATCAGATCAACAACCAGTGGTTCGAGCTCCCCATCAACTTCTACCATCAGCGCAACGCATGGGAGATGGCCCCGGCTTTCGCCAACGCGACTCACATGCCCGCGCCCCTGCCCACCGACCCCAACTGTCTCCACTGCCACGTGACCAGCGTGCAACCGTCCGAGATCACGGCCCGTAACACCTACGTCGGCCAGCCCTTTTTGCAAGGCGGCGTAGGCTGCAGTGCATGTCACGGCGACCCCGCCAAACACCTGGCGCAGCAAGGCCACGGCCCCATCGCCAACCCCGCGACCTTCGCCCCCCCGCAGCGCGACAGCGTCTGTCTCCAGTGCCATCTCGAAGGCGAAGCTGTCGTCTACCGCGCCGGCCGCTCGCTCGCGCAATTCGTCCCCGGCGACAACCTCGCCAACATCGCCGTCTACTTCGTCCAGGCCAGTCAGGACACCGGCGGCAACCGCGCGGTGAGTCAATACGAAGCTCTCCTTCACAGCGCCTGCAAGCGCGCCGCCGGCGACAAGCTAACCTGCACCACCTGCCATGACCCGCACTACGATCCTCCACCCGCCGAGCGCGTCCAGTACTACCGCGCCCGCTGCCTCACCTGCCACACCGGCCCGGCCATGGCGACCCACCACCCCGAGCAGCAGAACTGCGCCACCTGCCACATGCCCGCACGCATCACCACCGACATCTCGCACAACCAGGTAACCGACCACGACATCGAAGTCCGCCCAGCCAACCCCTCACCAATATCACTCCCGAACGCACTCACCGCCTTCGACCTCGTCCCCGTCGGACCCTTCCCCGCCGGCGACCGCGCCTATGGTCTCGCGTACGCACAGCTCGCCGAGCGCGGCCTACCCAACGCCAACGCAACCGCTCTTCGCCTGCTCTCGAAGGCCGTTCAATCCGGCCAGTCCGATCACGAACTCGAAGCCCGCTACGGCTATCTACTGCAAACCTCCGGCGAACCCCAAAAGGCCCGCACCGCATACGCCGCCGCATTGCAGGACGACCCCTACGACCCCACCGCACTAGCCAATCTCGCCGTCCTCGACGCAACCTCCGACCACATCCCCGAAGCCATTCACCTCCTCGACCGCCTAACCCAGGCCGATCCCAGCCAGACCTCCGCAGGCCTCAACCTCGCCTTCATCGAGTGCAAACTAGGCCAACCCAATCGTGCCATCAACCTCATACACCGCCTAGCCGCAGTCAACCCCGACGACCCAAAGCTCCGCGAGTTCATGGATCACGGAACCTACGCCGGCGACCATTGCAACCTCCACCCCGACGCCGCGCCGAAGTTCTAACATGGCCACACGTC
>JBAVDD010000150.1:0-7514 GCA_049587035.1 Acidobacteriaceae bacterium
AGCCGGGATCGATTACGCCGCACACGGTGTTCAAGGGCGAGGTGTATGTGCTGAGCAAGGAGGAGGGTGGCCGTCATACGCCGTTCTTCAACGGGTATCGGCCGCAGTTCTACTTCCGGACCACGGATGTGACGGGATCGGCGAAGCTGCCCGAGGGCACCGAGATGGTGATGCCGGGCGATAATATCCAGCTGGAGATTACGCTGCATACGCCGGTGGCCATGGAGAAGGGCTTGAGGTTCGCTATCCGCGAGGGTGGCCGGACTGTGGGCGCTGGGACGATCTCCGAGATCATCAAGTAGTCCTGCGCGGACGGCGAGAGACGCGCGTTGCGCGTGGATCTCTGCGGTACGAGCGGAAACGATAAGGCGGCGAGCTTCGGCTCGCCGCTTTTGTCTGCCCAGAAGGGTGGTAGGGCGGCGGGTATGTTGAGGTTCTGGCTTGTGGCTTGCACTCCTCGCCGACGATTGGTCTCCTCAGACACAGGGGTTCAATCGAGGGCCAAGGCAGTATTGGGGAAGGGCTATCGAGTGCGGCTATCCGTCTCGTCCCAGCCCGGGGCTCGGGCGCATGGGGCATAGAGCGTTAACCCCTGTATAGCGGATGGATCTTCATCTTTTCAAAGGAATTGGGCGTTTCCAGCACTTGTCTGAAACGGTCAAAAACTGTCAGGGAAAAGTGATCCACGGCTCAGGTGCGCTGGGCTATACTCCTGCCTGAGGATTCCTTATGTGCAAACGACGCAACTTGAAGCAGAACCTTCGGTCCGCTGCTGTGGCAGGCGGTTTGCTTTTAATCTCCAGCTTTCTGATGGCGCAGACACCGGCTACGGGAACGCCTGCACCCTCTGAGAGCATGGAGGCGGTGCAGACAACGGCCGCGGTTACTCAACCTATCGTTCATAACTGGCAGCTTAAGAAGCTCGATGGCCGGATCAACCTGATGGTCAATCCGGACGGGACCTGGGTGTTCTCTGGCGGGTTCAAGGACAAGAAGCCGGGGGATGATTTCGACGTGACCTTTGCGTTGAAGAGCAGCACGGGTGCGGTCTATCTCTTCCACTATGAGGGGGATGCTTCTTCGGGAGTTGACTTCAGCAAGCAGGGTGAGAGCGTGATACTCAAGGACGACTATTCGACGTTTGCGAATCATGCGTGGTCTGGGGTGTACACCTTCCACCTGAGTGCGGAAGGCCGTAGAGCACGGTATGAGGCGCTGGAGAAGAAGAAGGCGGAGATTCGGCTGGCAGCGGCGGAAGCTCGGAAGCGGCATGATGAGAAGATGGTTGCCGAGAAGAAGGCCGAAGAGAAGCAAGAGGCTCGCGAAGAACTGGCCTGGGAGGAGCAGTATGCCAGCCAGCATCCGAATGGCGGCGGCGGGAGCGGTCCTGGGAGTGTGCTGAGCTCGATCGGACGGGGCGTTTCCTCCACGGTTGGTTCCGTGGTGAGTTCGGTTGGCTCAGTGGTTGGGGACGTTCTCAGCATCTTTTAGGTCGTCGCGGACGGCGAGGTCCTGCGCGGACGGTGAGGGGTTTTCTTGCCGTGCGCGTGGAAGGATGAGCGGCGGGCTTTGAGCTCGCCGCTTTTGTTTTGGGTGGGTGTCTGAGACTAGTTGTTCTGTCTTGTTTTGAGAGAACGCTGGAGTGCATACAGACTGATCGATAGGCCTATTAGCGTCCAGAAGCTAATTTCGAGAGCACCCATGAATGCTCCCAGACCATCTTGCCCGTCATGCGGGTATTGCCTGGCGTACTGTTTGAATAGGCTGTTGTTTTCGTAGATAAAGACACAAGCAGAGGAGATGGCAGAAGCGAGGAACGCAATAGCCGCCTGGGTCCATCGCGATTTTGGCCACCATTTCGGCATGCCGCATGTTTTCAGAGTTGAGTCTAGATCGCAACCGGATTCCTAGGGCTGGGCTTCCACTCTGGACTATTTTCGTGGATAATGGATGAGGACGAGCGTGTGCCTGACCGCTTGGCTTCCCGTTTTAGCTATCCGTTTCAACAACTTTCAGGAATACAGGTTGCAGGGACCTTAACCCTGCGTCGCGGCGTGTCAGTTGGGCGGGGAATAAAACCCCTAAGCAACGGGCAAGCTGCTTGCCAACCGAGGTGGTTGGCCACATTCGAAAGGAAGTATTATGCGCGAGATCATTACACTGCAGTGTCCGGATTGTAAGAACCGGAACTACTCGACCACGAAGAACAAGAAGACGACGACTGGGCGTCTGGAGTTCTCAAAGTTTTGTAATACGTGCCGGAAGCATACGGCGCACAAAGAGACCAAGTAGAAGGGCGGCTTCTAGCTGCTAGCTTTGTAGCTTCTAGGTAAAACGACGATCTCCGGTGAGGGGAACGGTTGAGCTAGAAGCTAGTGGCTAGACGCTAAGAGCTGGCTTTTACAGGGGAGTAAGCTCAACGGTTAAACTGTCGGTCTCCAAAACCGAACTTCTCGGTTCGAATCCGAGCTCCCCTGCCATATTTGTTGAGTGACTGGCAGGACGCAGTCAAAGAAGTACAGGCGTAGAGCAGAGTACAGGCACACAAAGAAGCAGCTTCAGGAGTACAGCATGTCGAAGGCCGCCGTAGTTGAAACCACCGAACAGAGCGCGTTGCAGCGATTGGCTGCAGGGCCGCAGCGATTGATGCAGTTTATCCGGGAGACGCGGCAGGAGATGACGAAGGTCCATGTGCCGTCGCGTGTCGAAGTGCAGTCGACGACCATCGTGGTGATTATTGCGGTGTTCCTGTTTGCTGCTTACTTTGAGGCGGTGGATTTGACGATTGGCAAGGGCGTCGATCAGCTGATTTTGTATTTGACCAAGCACTACTAGAGTGCGATTGGGTATGACGATGGGTGGTCATGCGGGCTCTGAGATGACGAGATTTGGGTTTGAAGGAAAGTAAAACCATGGCAGATGAGTTGGAACAAGACGAGCAGCAGGTGGTACCGACCGGGGCGGACGAGGCCCTGGAGGCCGATGTTGCGGTTGATCCGGAGACGGCTACGGACGGCGAAGCGGTAGGCGGCGAAGAAGCTGCGGCGGCTGTGGCTCCGGTGAATGAGAATTTCAAGTGGTACATCATTCATGCGTACTCGGGGTTTGAGCGGAAGGTGAAGGAGTCGTTGCAGAGCCGCGTGGCGGCGTACCACCTGGAGGATAAGGTGGGGCGAATTGAGATTCCTACCGAGCCGACGACCGAGATGCGCAATGGCAAGAAGTACACGATCGATCGTGTGTTTCTGCCGGGCTACGTGTTTGTGGAGATGGCGCTGGATAACGACATGTGGCACGTGGTGAAGAATACGCCCAGGGTTACGGGATTTCTGCAGACCGGCGACCAGCCGAATGCGCTGTCCGAGGCTGAGGTCAATGCGATGTTGAATCGCAGCGACGTGACCAAGGAGAAGCCGAAGCTCAAGCTGAAGTTCGCCAAGGGCGAGCAGGTTCGGATTACCGATGGGCCGTTCAACAACTTCAACGGCGCTGTCGATGATGTGAACGAGGACAAGCAGACGCTGAAGGTGATGGTGTCGATCTTTGGACGGCCTACGCCTACCGAGGTTTCGTTTGCGAATGTGGAGAAGGTTGAGGAGTAAAGGCAGGGGATAGGCTTCAGGGGATAGGGGAGAAATGCGGAACCCTTCCTAAGCTATCCGGCACGAGATTGCAAAAAGTTTTGGGAGTCACAGCCCGGGCGCTTCACCGGACCTTCTAACTCCCCTTGGTAGCAAAAAATCAGGCGAGGCTTTGGCCCGCAATTTGGAAGAAGGATTAAGGACATGGCACCGAAGAAGGTTCAGGGATACGTTAAGCTCCAGATCATTGCTGCGAAGGCTACGCCGGCGCCGCCGGTTGGACCCGCGCTGGGTCAGGCGCAGGTCAACATCATGGAGTTCTGCAAGCAGTTCAATGAGCGCACCAGCAAGGATCCGGCGATGGCTGGGTTGACGATTCCGGTCGTCATTACGGTGTATGCGGACCGCACGTTTTCGTTCATTACGAAGACGCCGCCGGCTCCGGTGCTGCTGCTGAAGGCGGCGGGAGTTGCTAAGGGTTCGGGCACGCCGAATAAGGACAAGGTTGGCAAGGTGACCGAGAAGCAGATTATGGAGATCGCGAAGCAGAAGATGCCGGATATGAATGCGGCGTCGGTTGAGTCTGCGGCGAAGACGATTCGCGGTACGGCGCGGTCGATGGGTATTGAAGTCGTCGCGTAAGCGAGGTTTCGAGATGTAAGAGGGTGCAGCAGGATTGTGGATGGTTTCCATCGCGATCCGACTGTACCCTTTTTGTTTTTCTCAGGGTAGTATTGCCGAGGGGCGCGAGCGGATAGAGCGAGCCGGTGCTGAAGGCCCCTGATTCGGCAGTCACGAAAAAGGTGCGCGGCGGCCGCCGTGACCCTCCGTGGCTGCATCTTATGCTGTGCAGAGACGCGCTGAGACTCGATGAAGCGAATGAAGATGCCCGACAAATCCCAACCGATTTCAGCGCCAGGCGATCTGACGTCTGACAGTCCTGCTCCGTTGCTGGAAGCGATCATTCAATTTTCTGAAGACGCGATTATCACCAAAAATCTGGACGGCATCGTTACGAGTTGGAATCCGGCCGCTACGCGCATCTTCGGCTATCTGCCGGAGGAGATTGTTGGGCAGTCGATCCTGAAGATCATCCCTCCCCATTTGCATCATGAGGAGCCGGTGATCCTTGGCAAGCTGAAGGCCGGTGAACCGATTGCCCACTTTGAAACCGAGCGGTTGCGCAAGGACGGCCGACTGATCTTTGTTTCGCTGACCATCTCTCCGGTTCGGGATAAGCAGGGAAAAGTGATTGGGGTTTCGAAGATTGCACGGGACATTTCGGCTGAGAGGCAGATGGATATTGCCCGTGTTCGATTGGCGGCGATTGTTGAATCCGCCGATGATGCGATTGTGAGCAAGAACCTGAATGGGATCATTACCAGTTGGAACCACGGGGCCGAAGTGATCTTCGGGTACACCGAAAAGGAGATGATCGGTGCTTCGATCCTGGTCCTGGTTCCGGAGGAACTGCACCCGGAGGAGCAGATGATCCTCGAAAAAGTCGGCAGAGGAGAACCGATCCGACATTATGAGACGGTGCGTCGCACGAAGGACGGCAGACACCTTGATGTGTCGTTGACGATCTCTCCGTTGAGAGATTCGTCGGGGAAGGTGGTGGGTGCCTCGAAGGTTTTGCGCGACATTTCGCAACGCAAGCGAATGGAGCAGTCGCTCATCCAGGCGGAGAAGCTTACTGCGAGTGGAAAGATGGCGGCGTCCATCGCGCATGAGATTAATAATCCGCTGGAAGCGGTGCTCAATCTGATTTACCTGGCACAGACGAACTCGTTCAACCCTGAGGTGAAGGCGTATCTGAATACGGCGGAGAGTGAGCTTGTGCGGTTGTCGCATATTGCGAAGCAGACGCTGGGCTTCTACCGGGAACAGAAAGCGCCTGCGGTGGTCTCGCTGGATGAGGTGGTGAACGATGTGCTGAAGATTTACACGCCGAAGTTGATAGAACAGAATGTTGTGGTTGAGGCAAACTATGCATCGACGCGGCAGATTGTGGTGATGCGGGGAGAGATGGTGCAGGTGATCTCGAATCACATCACCAATGCGGCGTATGCGATGCCTTCGGGGGGGAGGCTTTGTATTGCGGTCGAGGAGGGTGAGCGCGCGGGGCGGGAGGGTCTTGTGCTTTCGATTGCAGACAGCGGTAATGGGATTCCGGAGGAGAATCTGCAGAGGGTGTTTGAGCCGTTCTTCACGACGCGCGGTGCGATTGGAACGGGGATTGGGCTTTGGGTTGCGAAGCAATTTATTGAGGGGCACTTGGGCAAGATTGATGTTGAGAGCAGTACGGATGAGATAAAGCATGGAACGAAGATCCGGATCTGGCTGCCATTTGAGAATCCTTACGCGAGGGAGTTGCGGAAGCAGGGGTAGGGCGCTTGCGATCGTGCGACTTGATGCGCGGTCAGGTGGTTGAAACGGGTGGGGTGGGGCATAATGGTTGCTTCTTGTTGAGTAGCGAGAGTTGCGTGCGGGGATTTGTGCGCGGAGGTTGAGGATGTTTGTTCCGTCCACGTTTGTGGTGGCGCTGGCGATGACGATCCTGAGCACGATCTGCTGGGGTTCGTTTGCAAATACGTTCAAGGGTACGAAGAACTATCGGTTTGAGTTGTACTACTGGGACTATGCGGTGGGGATTTTTCTGATCGCGGTGGTGCTGGCGTTCACGATGGGGAGTTATGCGGGTGGACCTACGGCGTTTCTGGCGAATCTGCACTCGGCTGATGATTTGAATTTGTTGTGGGCGGCGCTGGGTGGGTTCATCTTCAATATTGCGAATGTGCTGCTGATTGCCGGCATTGAGATGGTTGGGCTGGCGGTGGCGTTTCCGATTTCGATTGGGATTGCGCTCGTGGAGGGCGTGGTGCTGAGCTATGCGCTGCAGCCGAAGGGAAGTGCGGTGCTGCTGGGCGCGGGCGTGCTGATGGCGGTGGTGGCGGTGGTGCTGGTTGGGAAGTCTTATGGTGCGCTGAGGTCGGGCGCGGAAGCGGTGTCGAAAAAAGGCGTGTGGGTTTGTGTGGTGTCGGGATTTTTGATGGGGATCTTTGCGCCGTTTGTTACGCGGGCGATGACGCATGGGCACACGCTGACTCCTTATACGACGGCGGTGTTTTTGACGGGCGGTGCGTTTGTTTGCTGCTTCTTCTTCAATACGATTTTGATGCGGCGGCCGATTGTGGGGAGTCCGGTGGCGGCGCGGGATTATTTTCGCGCGCCGGCTGGGTATCATGCGCTGGGGTTGCTGGGTGGGGCGATCTGGGGGTTGGGTACGGTGTTCAATTTTGTCGCGGCTAGTTTGGTGGGGGTCGCGATATCGTATGCGATTGGGCAGGCTTCGCCGATGGTGGCTTGCTTGTGGGGGGTGTTTGCGTGGAAGGAATTTAAGGGCGCGAATAACAAGGCTAAGGGGTATCTGGCGGCGATGGTGGTTTGTTATTTGTTGGCGCTGGTGCTGATTGCTCGTGCTTATGCTGGTTGATGGAGAGATGGGGATGGCGAAGAAGATTGTGGTGTTGGGGAGTTTTGTGGCGGATGCGGCGTTTCGGGCGGCTCGGTTGCCAGCGTGGGGCGAGACGCTGATGGGGAGTGGGTTTGCGCTGGGGCCCGGGGGGAAGGGGTCGAACCAGGCGGTGGCTGCTGCGCGGGCGGGGGCGTCGGTGACGATGCTTTGTCGGTTGGGAGATGACGCGTTTGGGAGGTTGGCGAGGGATACGTGGGCGGCGGATGGGATCGATGCTTCGTTGGTGGGGACCTGTACGACGCCGACGGGGTCGGCGGTGATTTTGATTGATGAGGTGAAGGGCGAGAACGCGATTATTGTGGTGCCGGGCGCTTGCTTTACGCTGCGGCCGGCGGATGTGGATGTGGCGGGAGAGGCGATTCGAGGGGCGGGGGTTTTGCTGACGCAGTTGGAGC
>JBAVDD010000151.1:0-4680 GCA_049587035.1 Acidobacteriaceae bacterium
CCCCCACCGGCCGGAACCCCCGGCACCCCCAACCCCTTCACCGGCCTCTAACCAGTAACTACTGGCACAAATCGCACATCTGCAACCGCAACCAGCACGTATCCTGTTACATGAGTCCCCCAGCCGCTGAGCTCCACACCGCTGCCCCCGCTCCTGGAGTCTGCGAATGTTTGTAGTCACCGGCCAGCCTCACCTCGACGGACAGATCTTCTTCGTCGCCCTGAGGATTCTCGTCTACACCATGGTCGTACCCGTCACCCTGGCCGTCATGCTGCTGGCCTTCGCTGCCACCCTGCTCGACTGCGCCTGGTTCCGCCTCCGCACCGCCTTCACCCACAACCGCCATCGCAAAGGGACGTGGGAGTTCTAACCACTCACCGTCTTCCCCATCCGCTCCACCACCCTCCGCCGCCAGCACTCCACCCCGTGGTCATTTACCATCCCCGCCGCCTGCATCCACGAGTACACAATCACCGGCCCCACAAACTTAAACCCCTTCTTCTTCAGCTCCTTCGACACCCTCTCCGACAACTCCGTCTTCGCCGGAATCGGCCCCCTCTGGTACCAGGAATCCTGAATCGGCTTCCCTCCCACCAGCCCCCAGGCCCACTCCGCAAACCCGTCGCCGTCCTTCTCCATCGCGCAGTAAATCCGCGCCCCCGCAATCGTCGCCTCAATCTTAGCCCGCGCCCGCACAATCCCCTCATCGGCCATCAGTCGCACAATCTCCTTCTCTCCAAAGCGCGCCACCACCTTCGGATCAAACCCCTTGAACGCCCTCCGAAACCCCTCCCGCTTGCGCAGAATGATGCTCCACGACAACCCCGCCTGAAACCCCTCCAGCATCAGCAACTCCCAAAGCGCCCGCCCATCGCGCTCCGGAACGCCCCACTCCGCATCGTGATACGTCCGCATCAGCACATCCTGCGGACGCCCCGCATCGCCCTCCGCCCACGCACACCGCCGCACTGTCTTCGCCATAGCCACCATTCTCCCTCATCTTCTGTCCACCAAGCCACCGGTTCTATCGTCCCGCCGCGGGATCTCAGCCTTCAACGCGTCTTTCAGGCGGAGTATCGATGTGGTTCAAGTGACCAAAGTGCATCCTTTTTCTTTGCTACGATATGCGGCATCGCGCTAAAGTATTCGAGGTTACCCGCCGATAGCTACAAGCAAGAAGCCAATGGCTACCCTAGCCCAACTCGCTGAGGTTACAGAGACCCCTGCGGAAATGAGCCCGATGACCAGCAACGATCTCCACGCGGCATCGAACTTCCTTCATCTCATCGTGAAGACATTCATTGGCACTCTCATCCTTCCCATCTTGCTGTCCATCGCCCTGGCCGTCTTCCTCGTAGTCCTCACCGACTTCGCCTGGTTCCGCCTCCGCGACCTCCACAACGGCCGCCCGCATCCCAAGGGCCTCTGGGAGTTCTAAACGCCTCACTCCCTACCCCGCATACATCATCCATGCTGGGAAAGTCCTAGTGCCGTCACGACCTCTGGCGGGAGCTCTTCGAAGTAAAGCACCGCCGAAGCAGCATGGTCACCTCCTCAGCCCGAGCCGAGAAGCTAACCCCGTCCACCGCCGCAATTCCCAAAAAATATTTAGAGACATTGCGCAGCTCATGCACAAGACCACCCTCAATCAAGAATTCCTAAAGCTCTACCGCGCCCACCAACCAACACATCCACAACGACCCAATCCTACCGCCCCTACATTCCGTTAGATCACCGCACCTAGCAAATTATGTTCACCAACACCCAATCCCAGACCCAACCCACCACCTTACACCCGTCGAACATATCTCAAGCATGGCCTTGCAAAAATTTGGATAGTCGTGCGCGAAGCGTGTCTGATCTATCGAGCTCGCACTCCCAAACTACAAGTGATTTCCAACCCAGCCTTCGTAGCTCATGCCGATGCTCGGCGTCCCGTTCGACATTTCGCTCTAGCTTCGGTCTCCAATAATCTCGCCGACTTTTGGGAACTCTTCCTTCGCGGCACTGACTGTGCTGGTGCCAAAAGCATCCATGAACAAATACAACTTTCCCAAGCCTTGGTAACACGATGTCAGGCCTGCCCGGGAGATCTTTGACATGTAACCGGAAACGGAACCCCATACGGTGAATCAAAGAACGAACAAAAACCTCAGGCTTGGTATCCCGGCTGCGAATCATCCGCATGTTCGCACTTCGGCGATCACTACTAAGCCTATCCACCAGCTCTACCGAACTTGCGTTGTAACCACTCGTAGACTTCCAGTTGATCCGCCTTGGTTGCCCGGCGAACCTGGATCAAAAGCTTCATAAGAGAGGGCCGGTCGAGCGTTAGATTGCGCGCGCCCTCATTACAAGTCGAGCAGAGCGCTCGCAAATTGCCAACACTATCATCCCCACCAACCGTTTTATCGACTACGTGTCCTATGTGTAAGCGCACCTTGCGTGCTGGATCACTCGCATCTGGTTCACCTGCTGCGGCTCCGCACATTTGACAAGTAAACCCGTTCCGATCCAAAACAAATGCACGCATTTCCTTTGAAATGTCACGTGCAAACGCGGGTCTCGGCTTTGTCGTCTCGAGCAAATATTCACCAGGCTTTAGATCACCCCGGTCATTATGTGTCAGGATCGCAGGCCCTCTTCATTGCGTAATTCGCGAATTCTTCTGGCCCATTCGCTTGCGTTTGCTACCCCTCGCAGTTCATCGGATCCCAAGACGCGCCCAATATTTGCCAAGAAGTATTCACGCAGCTTGTCCCGAGAACCTTGACTACGGCCCATTTTTAGCTCGCCTTTCTCCTCTGACGCTGTCCTGCGAGTGCGGAAGACTTCAACAGCTTAGCAAGCTGTACGCCGACTGCGTGCGCGACAGGGGGCGGAAACGCATTTCCAATCTGCCTGTAAGCCTGCGTCTTGCCGCCAGCGAACTCCCAAGAGTCGGGGAAGCCTTGAACACGCGCAGCCATCCTCAATGTCAACCGTGGCAAACCAACGAAGTCAGGCGGAGGTACCTCATTGGCTATTCCCCTGCCATCCACCCACAGCGACTCCCAAGCACGCCGGGCTCGCGTCGGACCTAAGTCTGGACCTCCGTGCTTATGACTCCCTCCTACAAGGGTGGGAGCAATCTCATCAGCTCTCTTACTCCACAGTACAGCTCCCTGCCATCCACCAGAACCCATCAAATCGCCAAGTAAGTCTCCAACGGTTTTCGATTTTTGCCTCAAAGGCTCAGGCCAATCAAATGAGGGCGAAATATCCTTCCTCACAGCTACAAAAACAACTCGCGGACGGAGCTGACTGACGCCATAATCACAGGCATTCAATAGCTTCCACTCAACGGAATATCCCAAGCTATCGAGCTGTTTACGGATGTACTCGCGAAAATCTACGAAAACCGCATCAAGGATGCCACGGACGTTTTCGATCATTACCGCTTTGGGTTGGGTTTCTTGAACGATGCGCATTGCCGCTGGAAATAAATTTCGCTCGTCGTTCACGCCGAGTTGCTTACCAGCCTTCGAGAAAGGAGGGCAAGGCAATCCTCCGCATAGAAGATCAATCCCCCGATAAGGCGTTGCGTCGAAATGATTTAAGTCTTCCTGTAAAACCTTCCAATGTGGACGGTTATGCCGAAGTGTCTTGCACGCGTGCGGATCCAATTCAACTAATGCAGCGTGTTCAAACCCCGCCCCCTCCACGCCTAGAGCTTGTCCACCCGCACCTGCACAAAGCTCGAGAGCCGACAATGTTTTCATATTCGCTATATTATCGCCCCCACTGGATTCCCGTTAGGGGTCTTCAAATTTAAAGTAGGGCTGCTTCATTTTGGTACATAAATCTCCCATCAAGTGCCCCGCTCATGACACAACTTCACCGTCACGAATGTGACGACAAACCCCACCCCACCCAAACCACTCCCCAAGCAGTAAGGCTCAGACTACAATCTCACCAAACGAAAAATTGGTGGTGAGCCGTATGCCTGATGCCCGGACGAACCAAGCTGCACCCGGCCAGGAGCCGCGCCCAGCCGAACTAGGGCTCGTCGATGGCCTCGATCTCCATGCTCGCTACTTTGCTGACCGCACCCGCGGAGACTTTTTCGATGCAGTCCGAATCGGCTCCAGGGTGGTCTTTCTCCTAAGCGATATCGCCGGCAGACGACACGAAGCTGCGCCCATCGCAGCCGAGACGCAGCGGGTGTTTCGAGCCAGGGCGGCCGAGTTGTTTGGTGGCGGCGACGTCAACCTGATGGAAGGCACCGAGCTGCTCGTACAGGCGATCAACCTGGCGATTGCAGGGCCGTCCAAGGCGGTCCGCTTTGCTCCAACGATGGTGGGTTGCTACGACGTACAGCTCGGAGTGCTCGCCTATGTGAACGCCGGCGGACAGACGGCCGCCATCCGGGATTCGGATGGCACACGACTCCTGCCCGATGTGGCAATGCCGCTGGGCCTATTTACCCATCTGATCTACGACGCGTCGATGCAAGCGTTCGAGCCCGGGGCGGCGCTGCTCATCGTAACCAAAGGAGTCACACAAAGCATGCGCGGCAACGTCCCCTTTGGAGTGGAGCGGGTGATGGAAGTGCTACAAGGCGCGAAGCAGGAGTCGGCGGAGCATCTGTGCCGCGAAGTCCTGGAAGCAGCCGATCGATTCAAGCAGGGACGTTGGAAG
>JBAVDD010000152.1:0-10883 GCA_049587035.1 Acidobacteriaceae bacterium
CCAGTTGAGCGCGAGCCAGGTGGCCCAGTTTATGCCTCGGACGTATCTTGTGGGGTCTGACCACTGGAACCCTATCGCGGAGGCCGCAGGCCTGCCGTGAGCCTTCTTAAAACCGTGCCTCATAACACTCGATGCGCCCTGAGCGCATCCCAACCAGAGACTCAACCTGGCTTCGGGGCCAGCCAAGCTTCAGAACCACCCAAGAGGAGAGATGATGTCGAACAAGTACACCTTACCCAGATTTTCCGTCGGCGTTGGGGATCGTTTCGCCCATCAGGCGAAGGCGCAGTTGGCCGCATGCATCGAGGCCGCTGACAAAGGCGTGGAGGTTGTTCCGGTCTGGAACAAGAGCAACCGCGAACACATGATCATCGGAACCGAACCCAGCCAGACACGTGCTGCGGCCGATGCAGCCGTGAAGGCCCTGGGCTGGAAGAAGCCCTACTTTCTCGATGCTGATCACATCACGCTCACGACGGTAGAGCGCTTCCTCAATCCTTGCGATTTCTTCACGCTCGATGTGGCCGAGGAGATTGGAAAGCCCGCTCAGCCAGAAGATGTGGACACGTTCCTCTTCGGGCATCCGGAGTTGATTGGTGAAGTTCGCATTCCTCGCATCGCGGAGCCTTTCAAAACTGACGTCGCTTTTGTACGCGGCGTTGCCAACAAGTTCCTTGCGGCTGTGAAGGACGCCGGCAGGATCTATCGTCTTCTCGTTGAGCGCAAGGGAGAAGGCAACTTCGTTCCTGAGATTTCGATGGACGAGACCGACGCTCCTCAGACTCCCGTCGAACTGTTGATCATCCTGGCTGCCATCGCCGAAGAGAAGATCCCCATTCAGACGATCGCGCCGAAGTTCACCGGACGATTCAACAAGGGAGTGGATTATGTTGGCGACGTTGCCCAGTTCGCTAAGGAATTCGAGGAGGACCTTGCTGCAATTGATTTCGCGGTGAAGCGCTATGGCCTGCCGGAGAACCTCAAGCTGAGTGTGCACTCGGGCTCCGACAAGTTCTCCATCTATAAGGCAATCCACGATGCGGTAGTGAAGTTCGAGGCCGGCGTGCATGTGAAGACCGCTGGCACCACCTGGCTGGAGGAGATCATTGGGCTCGCCGAGGCTGGTGGAAATGGACTGGCGATCTCCAAAGAGGTGTATCGCGAGGCGTACGCGCACGCAGAGGAACTATGCAAGCCCTACGCAACGGTCATCGATATCGACTACGCGAAACTCCCGAGGCCCGAGACGGTGGGTGGTTGGACGAGCGAGCAGTTCACCTCGGCGCTGCGCCACGACCAGAGCAACCCGGCCTACAACGCCAGCTTCCGCCAACTGCTGCATGTTGGCTTCAAGGTTGCAGCAAAGATGGGTGATCGTTACCTTAAGGCTCTTGAGGAGAATGAGGAGATCGTCGCTCGTAATGTGACGACCAACCTCTATGAGCGTCACATTCGACCCATCTTCTTAGGGCGTTAAGATATCAGGACGGTAGTCATGATTGTTGTGCTGATGGGCGTCAGCGGATCGGGAAAGACCACCATTGGCACGCTTCTTGCCAAGCGGATGCACTCGGTCTTCGCCGATGCAGATTCGTATCATTCGACCGCGAACAAGGCGAAGATGGCCGCCGGCCATCCTCTCACGGACGAAGACCGTGAACCCTGGCTCGAAACGCTGAACGCGCTTCTGCTGGAGTGGTTCCGGGCAGGAAAAGGCGGAGTGCTCGCTTGTTCTGCACTCAAGGATGCCTATCGCAGGACTCTCGCGCAGAACCTGCCCGAAGGATCTGTCGTCTTTGTTCTACTGAATGCCTCAAGGGAGCTGATTGCTGAGCGACTCGCGGTCAGAAAGAATCACTACATGAATCCTGGTTTGCTGGATAGCCAGTTTGCAACTCTGGAGCCGCCTGCGGATGCGCTCACCATCATCAACGATCGTCCTCCCCAGGAAGTTGTGGACGAGATCATGAATCACCTTAAAGAAATCAGAGGACGAAACAATGGCATCGAGGCTGTTTGATCTGGCAGGGAAGACCGCAGTGGTGGTAGGGGGAACGTCGGGGATTGGCCTCGCAATGGCGATCGGTTTGGCCGAAGCGGGTGCGGATGTCGTTGCCTCAAGCCGCCGGCAGGAGCAGGTCGATGAGGCCGCCGCGGCAATTGAAGCCGCAGGCGGACGCGCCCTTCGCCAAACTTCCGACGTCGCCGATCGCGCCAGCCTCGAGAAGCTCTGTTCCGCGACCCTGGAGGCCTTCGGCAAGGTCGATATCCTGATCAACTGCGCGGGTAAGATCAAGCGCGCTTCCACGCTGGACTTTCCCGAGAACGAGTGGAACTCCATCATGGATACCAACGTCACCGGCACGCTCCGCGCTTGCCAGATCTTTGGCAAGCACATGCTGGAGCGCGGCTACGGACGCATCATCAATATCGCATCCCTCAATAGCTTCGTCAGCCTTAAAGAGGTGACCGCCTACGCCTGCTCCAAGGCTGCAGTGGCTGCCCTCACCCGCTCCCTGGCCGTGGAGTGGAGCTCCAAGGGCGTGACGGTGAATGCCATCGCACCGGGGGTCTTCCGCACGGCGCTCAACCAGAAGCTCCTGGACGAGAGCGAACGCGGCAAAGAGCTCCGTATGCGCACCCCAATGAACCGCTTTGGCAAAACGGAAGAGCTCGTCGGAGCGGCCATCTACCTGGCGTCCGACGCAAGCACCTTCGTTACCGGTGAAATCCTCGTCGTCGACGGCGGATTCCTGGCCAGCGGGGTCAATCAGTAGCCCAACCCTTCACCCGTGGTTACTCAATCATCCCTGCATTCTGGGCCAAGCATAGGTAATCTCCTGCCCATTCGATGGTTCATTTAAACGGAGCCTTAGCACAATTGTCTTCCAAAGTGTCGAAATTTAAGGTAACGTGGGTAACGTATTAGCTTCCATTGGGCACACTCTTTGGTAACCGTAGAGTTTGAGACAGTGAACGCCGAAATACTCCTTGATCCCCTAAGGGGCACGGAAATATATGGAATTCCTGCACTTCTGCACGATCGTTACTCTTCCCACAACAAAATCAAAGTGTCCTGCTCACGCTATTAGCCTTTCTATTAACCAGCGATTGAGCCGCAAAATTTCGCTTACGCTGGCTTACATGTTCAAGACCGTCTATCTATCAATCGTGGTTGCCGTGCTCATCCTATCGGGTGTCTGGCACATCTCAGCACCCCAGTTGACGGAGCGCTGGATCAGTCGGGCAAACGGCATCCGACTCGTCGGAGCCCTATTACTGGAACTTTCCATCCCCTGCGTCTGGTGGGGTGGATGGTACTACTGGATACTGTTTGGAGGACTTACCATCTCCGGCGTGCTGAGGCTCTGCTTCCCGCAGAGCTCTCTACGCACCCTCTGTCCTACCTATCCAAACTGGGTTCAGACCTGTTTGCTCGTCGAGGGTGCAGCTCTCATGTGGGTCCTCCACTCGTAACCTTTGGTGGTTACCTCGGCTGAAACCGAGGCGCTCGACTTTGTAACGATCTGCCAGTCGGTTTATCCATCCAGATCCCCTCTAAGAACGACTACTCCAGCGCTCCACTGAACGAATCGCGCGGCGCAAAGCAAGATCCCTCTCCTTCTTCAATTCCTCCCTAAAAGCTGATGACTTTCCGAGCGTTCGCTTCGCCCGTTCGGCGAGCAGCATCCAGTCGTGCCATCGCCCAATGTCGTCGAGTATCTTCTTCAAGTTTTTCGCCAGCCGCTTCGCCTGCGCCGTCGTCTCCATCTCAGCGATATATCGATCAAATTTCATCTGCTTGCGATAGGTGTGCAAGCTCTTTTGGCTCCCTATACGTAAGTACCTGCCGCTCTTCTCCCCCACTGCAAGATCGTCCTTCAACGAGACCACCCACTGAGAGCCGTATAGATAAATAGATAAAAGACTTAGTAGTGTATTCGCTTGCTCTCTTTTAGCCTGGATCACCAAGAAGAGGTTCGCAGCGGCACCGACCCGGCAATACTGAAGTTTTACTTTAAGTTTTATTGCTTCCTCTCTGAAAATGCTGGCATAAATAGCTGGCATATCTTTCCCATTGGTCTTCAGAAGCCCCCGAAGCAGCTCCTGTTGTACATCGAGATCGCGGACCGGCCCGGCGGCCCTCCGAATGGTCTTCAGCGTTCGCAGGGTCTTCCTAATCTTCCGCGCGAACTCAGCATCGCCGGACTGCCGCCGCTCCACCACACGCAGCAGTGCTTCCATTCTGCGCGAAGTGGTGCGCAGGGTATGGACCACCTCTCGCGTGGGGCGCGCGCGGCAGGCCTTCAGCGCGGCGAGAAACTCACACTCCAACTTATGGAAGATACGCCCGAGGTACACCATGGTTTACGCCGATAGAACGAGATGCTACGCTTACGCTCTGAGCCCCTACAGGCCGCGTTCGTTTAGCGGACGTCGAGTCCTCGTCCCAATGCTCCGAGCGCCAAAGCTCACCTCCTCATGCGATACTTCCGATGCTCAGAATTCCGCTGCCTCCAGGAGCTCTTTCATGCCGCACACCTCCCACAAGTACCAGTCAGGTTTTGGAAACGAGTTTGCCACGGAGGCGCACTCCGGCGCTCTGCCCGTCGGCCAAAACTCCCCTCAGAAGCACCCGCTCGGCCTATACACCGAACAGGTCAGCGGCTCGGCCTTCGCTGCTCCGCGCGGTCTCAACCGCCGCACCTGGATGTACCGCATCCGCCCCTCCGTCGTACACGAGCCCTACCAGCTGTTCCCTGAGTCCACGCTCTTGCGCAGCGGTCCCTTCGACGAAGCGCCCACGCCGCCCAACCAGATGCGCTGGAACCCCATACCGTTTCCAACCGTCCCCACTGATTTCGTGGAGGGAATCGTCACGCTCGGCGGCAATGGGGACGCGGCCAGGCAGGACGGCGTCGGCGTACACCTTTACGCCGCCAACGCCTCCATGACTGACCGTTTCTTCTACAACGCCGACGGCGAAATGCTCATCCTCCCACAGCAGGGCGGTCTACGCCTCGCCACCGAGTGCGGCCTCCTTAAGGTCCTTCCCGGCCATCTCGCTGTTGTCCCACGCGGCATCAAGTTCCGCGTCGAGCTGCTGGAGGACAAAGCCCGCGGCTACATCTGTGAGAACTACGGCCAGCCCTTCCGCCTGCCCGACCTCGGCCCCATCGGCGCCAACGGCCTCGCCAACCCCCGCGACTTCCTGACGCCCGTAGCCGCCTACGAGGACGAAGACGGCGAGTTCGAAGTAGTCTCCAAGTTCCTCGGCAAACTCTGGATCTCACGCTACAATCACTCGCCTCTCGACGTCGTCGCCTGGCACGGCAACTACGCGCCCTACATGTACGACATGGCCCGCTTCAACGTCATCAACAGCGTCAGCTTCGACCACCCAGACCCGTCAATCTTTACCGTGCTCAGCGCTCCGTCGCACATTCACGGCACGCCCAATATCGATTTCGCTATTTTTCCCCCGCGCTGGCTGGTCGCTGAGAACACCTTTCGCCCACCCTGGTTCCACCGCAACATGATGAACGAGTTCATGGGCCTCATCCACGGCGAGTACGACGCCAAGGCCGAAGGCTTTCTACCCGGCGGCGCCAGCCTGCACAACTGCATGTCCGGCCACGGTCCCGATGCTGAGACCTTCGAGCGCGCCACTACCGCCGACCTCAAGCCGCACCACATCACGGATACGCTGGCGTTCATGTTCGAAACCCGCATGGCCGTCCGCCCCACCCGCTACGCGCTCGAAGAAAAAATTCTGCAGCACGAATATTACGAGTGCTGGCAAGGCCTCAAGCGCAACTTCACGGGCGGCAAGCAGTAGGGCAAAGCCATACACTCATGGACATGAATCCGTCGCCGGACACGAGCGCCACCAGCTGGGTAGGCACCGCCAACGAGCCCGCCAGCGGCTTCCCGCTGCAGTCCCTCCCCTACTGCGCCTTCACCACCACCCCCGACGCCACGCCTCACCTCGGCATCGGCATCGGCGCCTTCATCCTGGACCTCCACAAGCTCCAATCCAACAATCTCCTAGCCGCCCTCCCCGCAGACCTCCAGACCGCCTGCACAGCCCCGCAGCTCAACCCCCTCATGCGCTGCGGCCCCGCCGCATGGACAGCTCTCCGCCGGCGCCTCCACGACCTCCTCAAGACCATCGAGCCCCGCGCCGACCGCAACACCGATCAGCAGCGCCTCGTCGCCTCGCTGATGATCCCGATGGCGCAAGCCATCTTCCACAAGCCGGTAGCCACGGAAAACTACACCGACTTCTACGCCTCCCTCCACCACGCCACCAACGTCGGCCGCCTCTTCCGCCCCGACCAGCCGCTGTTGCCCAACTACCACTGGATTCCCATTGGTTACCACGGCCGAACCTCCTCGCTGGTCGTTAGTGGCACACCCATCCGCCGCCCCCACGGCCAGATCAAATTCCCCGACGCCGACCCCGTCTTCCAACCCACTAACCAGCTCGACTACGAACTAGAAGTAGCCGCCTACGTAGGCACCGGCAACCCCCTGGGCACGCGAGTCCCCATCGCCGACGCACCCGCACATCTCTTCGGCCTTTCGCTGCTCAACGACTGGTCCGCCCGCGACATCCAATCCTGGGAGTACCAACCGCTGGGCCCCTTCCTGGGCAAGAGCTTCGCCACCAGCCTCGCCCCCTGGGTCGTCCCCATTGCAGCCCTGGCGCCCTACCGCACCCCACTCACCCCGCGCGACGCATCCGACCCCGCACCGTTACCATACCTGACCGAAACCGCACCCTCCACCTTCGACATCACGCTAGAAGTCCACCTCAGCACAGCCCACATGCGCGAGCACAACCTCCCGCCAGCGCACCTAAACACCGCCAACCTCCGCGACCTGCATTGGTCCTTCGGACAGATGCTAACCCACCACACCGGCAACGGCTGCAACCTCATCCCCGGAGACATCCTCGCCAGCGGCACCATCTCCGGCCCCACGCCCAACTCCCAAGGCTGCCTCCTCGAGCTCACCCAGCGCGGCAACATCCCTCTCGAACTCCCCTCCGGCGAACTCCGTCAGTTCCTAGCCGACGGAGACGAGATCATCCTCAGCGGCCACTGCCAGCGCGAAGACCTCCCACTGCTCTCGCTAGGCGAGTGTCGGGGAACCATCCAACCTGCCTCCTAGCGAAGATTGCCCTCGAATCTCGACGATGTTCCCGATGACTCGTTTGAGATTGAAAATCTGTTCCTCTATGACCGCATCGTGCATCCAATCGCCAGTTTCAAAGCGCGAGCAGTCAGCTTCGTCTGGTCCATTTTCAGTGTAGCGCCGCTGTACGAAGCTCGCTGCCATTCGGGTTTGAAGCGAATGATCTGAGAGGAACGAACTATGCGAGTATTTGTAGCAGGGGCCAGTGGTGCCATCGGTGCACCGTTGATCGCGGAGTTATTGCAGCGTGGACACTCCGTGGCGGGCATGACAACCAGCGAAGCCGGCGCGCACAACCTGCAGCGGCAGGGAGCCGAGTCCGCCCTCGTGGACGCCTTCGATGCCTCAGCGGTAGACGCTGCGCTGCGCCGGTTCAAGCCGGAAGCAGTCATTGATGAATTGACGTCTCTACCCAAAGAGCCGAGCGATATGCCTAAATATGCGCCGGGAGATAGGAAGCTCAGGATTGAAGGAGGAGCGAACCTGTTTCGCGCAGCCATCGCGAATGGCGTTCAGCGGTATCTCCAGCAGTCGAGCGGCTTCTTTCTCAAGCCGGCGCACGGTGCCCTCGCGGACGAGTCGTCCCCTCTCGATGTCAATGCAAGCCCAAGTGTCGCAGCGGCCTCGCGCACCTATACCGAGCTGGAAACGCGGCTGTTCGGCTCCGCGTCGATCGAAGCTGTGGCGCTGCGCTACGGTTTCTTCTATGGCCCCGGGACCTGGTACTACCCCGGCGCAGCTGCGGCGAGCGCGGTCATGCAGCAGCAGGTTCCCTTAATAGGCAAAGGCCAGGGCGTCTCCTCCTTTGTGCACATTCAGGACGCGGCCATCGCAACAGTTCTGCTGCTCACCGCCGAACCTGGCGTCTACAACCTTGTCGATGACGACCCTTCGCCGCAGGTCGTCTGGCTGCCCGCCTTCGCAAAATTCCTGGGCGCTCCACCGCCTCCGCACAAAACCGACGAAGAGGCGACCGCGGCTGCAGGAGAGGATGCTGTGTACTATGCAACCCGGCTCAGCGGCGCCTCCAATGCCAAGGCCAAACGCGTTCTCGGTTGGAAGCCCCGCCCTCTTGAATGGCTGCAGGCCTAGATCGCCACCAACTCCTGCTCTCCCACTGCAAGGTCCTGCAAAACGTACACTCAGTTGACATCCCTCCAACCAAAGCTTGATCCTTCCGAGTAGGCGCAGCGGCCCTTTTCGCGCCACCAAATCCGAGCCAAAGGAAAACCACCATGGCCACGCTCACCCAGCAAGCCCCTGCCACCCAGGCCGACTTCCTCCCCCTCAACGGCACCGACCACGTCGAGTTCTACGTCGGCAACGCCCGCCAGGCCGCGTACTTCTACCGCACCGCCTTCGGCATGAAACTTGTAGCCTACGCCGGTCCCGAAACCGGCCGCCGCGACCGCGCCTCCTACGTCCTCCAGCAGGGCAAGGTCCGCTTCGTCCTCACCACGGCGCTCCGTTCCGACTCCGACATTGCCCGCCACGTAGCCAAACACGGTGACGGCGTCCACGCCATCGCCCTCTGGGTCGACGACGCCGCCAGCTCCTGGCGCGAGACCACCGCCCGCGGCGCCCGCTCCGTGCAGGAGCCCACCACGCTCTCCGACGAGCATGGTTCTGTCGTCATCTCCAGCATTGCCGCCTACGGCGAAACCGTCCACACCTTCGTCGAGCGCAAGAACTACACCGGCCCCTTCTTCCCCGGCTACCGCGCCATGCCGGAAGACACCGTAGCCCGCCCCGTTGGCCTCCTCCACATCGACCACATCGTCGGCAACGTAGGCTGGAACGCCATGAACGAGTGGGTCGACTTCTACTCCCACGTCATGGGCTTCTCCCTCTACCAGCACTTCGACGACAACGATATCTCCACCGAGTACTCGGCCCTCATGTCCAAGGTCATGGCCAACGCCAACGGCTACGTAAAGTTCCCCATCAACGAGCCCGCGGAAGGCCGCCGCAAATCTCAAATCGAAGAGTACCTGGACTTCTACGACGGCCCCGGAGTCCAGCACCTCGCCCTCGCGACCCACGACATCCTCACCACCGTCTCCGCCCTCCAGAAGCAAGGCGTCGAATTCCTCACCGTCCCCCACACCTACTACACCGAGCTCCAGCAGCGCGTCGGCAAGATCGACGAACAACTAGACGACCTCGAGCGCCTCGGCATCCTCGTAGACCGCGACGACGAAGGCTATATGCTCCAGATCTTCACCAAGCCCGTAGAAGACCGCCCCACGCTCTTCTACGAGATCATCCAGCGGAAGGGAAGCCGCAGCTTCGGCAAGGGCAACTTCAAAGCTCTGTTTGAAGCCATCGAGAGGGAACAAGACGCGCGTGGAAACCTCTAGCTCGGTATCCAGTTCGACGGGCCTGAACAAGCTCTACCCCGACGCACGCACCGCCCTCGCAGACATCGTCCACGACGGCATGCTGCTGGCCATCGGCGGCTTCGGCCTCTGCGGCATCCCGGAAGCACTGATCGCCGCCCTGCGCGACACTGGCGTCCGCGGCCTCACCATCGCCAGCAACAACGCCGGTGTTGACAACTGGGGCATCGGCCAACTCCTCCAAACCCGCCAGGTCAAGAAGATGATCTCCAGTTACGTCGGCGAGAACGCCGAGTTCGAGCGCCAGTTCCTCACGGGCGAGCTCGAAGTCGAGTTCTGTCCGCAGGGCACACTCGCCGAACGCATGCGCGCGGGCGGCGCTGGCATCCCCGGCTTCTATACCCGCACCGGCGTCGGCACTCTGGTTGCCGAAGGCAAGGAGCACAAAGACTTCGACGGCCAAACCTACATCCTCGAGCGTGGCATCGTCGCCGACCTCGCCCTCGTCAAAGCCTGGAAGGCCGACACCCACGGCAACCTCGTCTACCGCCGCACCGCGCGCAACTTCAACCCCAACGCGGCAACTTGCGGGCGGGTAACCGTAGCCGAAGCCGAGATCATCGTCCAACCCGGCGAACTAGACCCCGACGAAATCCACACCCCCGGTATCTTCGTCCACCGCCTGGTCCACAATCCCGACTGCGAAAAGCGCATCGAAAAAACCACCACAAGGGAGGCCTAAGCATGCCATGGACAAGAAATGAAATGGCCGCCCGAGCCGCCCGCGAACTCCACAACGGCTTCTACGTAAACCTCGGCATCGGCATTCCTACGCTGGTAGCCAACTACATCCCCCCCGGCATCACGGTAACGCTGCAATCAGAAAACGGCCTGCTAGGCACCGGCCCATTCCCCCTCGCCTCCGAGGTCGACCCCGACCTCATCAACGCCGGCAAAGAGACAGTAACCTTCACACCCGGCGCCTCCACCTTCTCCTCCGCCGACAGCTTCGCCATGATCCGCGGCGGCCACATCGACCTCGCCATCCTCGGCGCCATGCAAGTCTCCGAGCGCGGCGACCTGGCCAACTGGATGATCCCCGGCAAGCGCGTCAAAGGCATGGGAGGTGCCATGGACCTAGTCTCCGGCGTCCGCCGCGTAGTAGTCCTAATGGAGCACACCGCGCAAGGCGCCCCCAAGCTCCTACCCGCCTGCACCCTCCCACTAACCGGCGCCGCCGTCGTCAACCGCGTCATCACCGACCTGGGCGTCTTCGACATCACCCCCACCGGCTTCGAAGCCATCGAACTAGCCCCCAACGTAACCCCCGACCAAGTCCAGCAA
>JBAVDD010000153.1:0-11109 GCA_049587035.1 Acidobacteriaceae bacterium
GTGGAAGCGTATGCGACCCTTGCGGATGAAGGCTCAAGCATCGCAGAAGCGGCCATCGTAAGTGCTCAGCCGCTCGATGAGAAGAATCGAAAGCTGCTGGAAGAGAAGATCGCTACGTTGACCGGAGCACATCATGTGCAGGCCACCTACAGCCAGGACACAACCCTGCTGGGGGGTGCTGTCGTGACCGTCGGATCCACCGTTTACGATGGGTCGATTCGCGCGCAACTACAGCAACTCAAAGCTCGGCTCATCGCAGCCGGAGCATAGCCGGATACGCAAACGATTCGCAACAGGATTTGAAGGACTCGAAGGAAAAGGAATTACATGGCAAAGATTCAGGCAAACGAGATCACAGAACTGCTTCGCCAGCAGATCGAGAACTACGAACAGCGGATCCAGGTCGATGAGGTCGGAACGATCATCACGCTGGGCGACGGCATCGCACGAATTCATGGCCTAGACAAGGTTATGGCCGGCGAACTGATTGACTTCCCACATGGCATCTCCGGTCTCGCAATGAACCTTGACGAAGACCAGGTCGGCGCCGTGATTCTCGGCGACTATAGCGAGTTGAAGGAAGGCGATCAGGTCAAGCGCACCGGCAAGATCATGTCGGTTCCCGTCGGTGAGGCTCTCATCGGCCGCGTGGTCAATGCCCTCGGACAGCCCATCGACGATAAGGGACCGATCCAGACCGATACGTACCTGCCGGTCGAGCGGCTCGCTCCCGGTGTCATCGCGCGTCAATCGGTTACGGAGCCGATGAGCACAGGCATCAAGGCCATCGACACGATGATTCCCATCGGGCGCGGACAGCGCGAGTTGCTGATCGGCGATCGCCAGACGGGTAAGACGGCCGTTGCGCTCGATACCATCATCAACTCCGCGAAGAACGATCTTATCTGCATCTACTGCGCGATCGGCCAGAAGCGCTCTTCAGTCGCCACGGTTGTGCAGACGCTCGAGCGCTACGGAGCGATGGCCTACACCATAGTGGTAGCCGCTACGGCCTCTGAGCCGGCGCCGATGCAGTATCTTGCTCCGTTCGCGGCGACCGCGATGGGCGAGTACTTCCGCGACAATGGCAAGCACGCGCTGATCATTTACGACGATCTCTCCAAGCATGCCGCAAGCTATCGCGAGATCTCGCTGCTGCTGCGTCGTCCGCCAGGTCGTGAGGCTTATCCAGGCGACGTGTTCTATCTGCACTCGCGTCTTCTGGAGCGTTCGGCGAAGATGTCCAAGGAGCTTGGCGGGGGTTCGCTTACTGCTCTGCCAATCATCGAAACCCAGGCAGGCGACGTTTCGGCCTACATCCCGACCAACGTTATCTCCATCACCGACGGACAGATCTTCTTCGAGACCGACCTGTTCAACTCCGGTGTTCGCCCTGCGGTCAACGTAGGACTATCGGTGTCGCGTGTAGGTTTCGCAGCAGCCATCAAGGCCACCAAGCAGGTTGGTTCCACGCTGAAGCTGGACCTCGCGCAGTACCGCGAGCTCGCAGCGTTTGCACAGTTTGGATCGGATCTCGACAAGGTGACACAGAACCAGCTCAATCGTGGTGCTCGCCTGACCGAGCTTTTGAAGCAACCGCAGTTTGCTCCGCTCACCGCGGCGCAACAGGTCGCAATTCTGTATGCGGGAACGCAGGGGCTGCTCGACGACGTCGAGGTCTCCGCCCTGCGCGCCTTTGAAGACGGCTTCTATCCATTCCTCGACTCCGCGCACCCGGACATCCTTGCGGACATCACACGGAAGAAGGCGCTCGACGACGATCTTCGCAATCGGCTGAAGGACGCCATCAACGAGTACAAGCAGGACTTTCTTGCCAGCCGCAAGAACGCTGCTGTCACCGCAAACGCATAGCCGCAACGGCATAAGGACGAATGGCAAACGTACTCGATTTACGGCGACGCATCCGCAGTGTGAAGAACACGCGGCAGATCACCAAGGCCATGAAAATGGTCTCGGCTGCGAAGCTGCGGCGTGCCCAGGAGCACGCCCTACAGGCTCGGCCTTACGCGCAGATGTTGGCAAATGTTCTCCAGTCGCTGGTGCGGCGCGCCGACCTCTACGACGACGAGACCGGCGAGATCATGCACCCGCTGCTGGTGGAGCGCGAAGAGAAGAACGTGCTCGTTCTGGTCATCGCCGGTGATAAGGGTTTTGCCGGCGGCTTCAACTCCAACATCGGCAAGGCGGCTCAACGGTTCATCGACGAGCGGCGTGAGATGGGCCAGAACATCGACCTGGAGCCGATTGGCAAGAAGGCGATTGGGCTCTACAAGAAGCGCTTCCCGATGGCGGTGTACGAGCACAAGGAAGAGCTCTACGACAATGATCTTGCCAAGCACATAGAAGACATTCGGCATCGTGCGGCTCCGATCGAAGTTGCGGCGGAGCATCCCACCCTTCTGGTGAAGGCGGACTTCAGTGAGGTCGCTGCGGTGGCGAACTCCATCGTTTCGCGCTACGGGTCCGCAGAGATTGATTCGGTGTATATCGTCTTCAACGAGTTCAAGTCCGTCATCTCCCAGCGCGTGGTGGTCGAAAAGTTACTGCCGATTCGCAAGCTTGGGACGCACGAAGTGACCGTTGTTGAGGAGATGACCGAGGAGCAGCGCGAGGCTGCCGGGAAGGCTGCGCAGGAATCGGGCGTGTCCATCAATGAACCGGAGGAGTCTGAGTACGATCGGGAGGCCAAGAAGTTTGGAACCGCGGACGTGGACTATATCTTCGACCAGTCTCCAGAGCGGCTGTTCCGGCATCTGATGCCAAGGTACATCACCACTGAGATTTTTCATGCGGTGCTGGAGTCCATAGCGGCGGAGCACGCAGCGCGCATGACGGCGACCGATGCGGCGACCAAGAATGCAGGAGAGCTGATCGACAAGCTCTCGCTCACCATGAACCGCGTGCGTCAGGCCGCGATCACCAAAGAGATTATTGAAATTGTCAGCGGCGCGGCTGCGCTTTAGGCGAAGACGCGACCTTACGAAAGAGACTTATGGCAGAGACACAGAACATCGGCAAAGTAATCAGCATCAGCGGCCCGGCCGTTGACGTTCAGTTTGAAGAGGCGAACATGCCTCCCATCTTCCAGGCGCTGCGTATTGTCAGCGAGGGCTTCGATGTCCCGACCCCGATGGACGTCGTCGTGGAGGTACAGCAGCACCTTGGCGAGGGCCGGGTGCGGTGCATCGCCATGGTCGCGACCGAGGGTCTGGTGCGCGGGATGAAGGCCATTGATACTGGCGCCGGGATCTCGGTTCCGGTGGGTCGCGAGACGCTGGGCCGCGTGCTCAACGTGCTGGGCGAGCCGGTGGACGAGCTTGGGCCGGTGAACGCGAAGGTGCGGATGCCGATCCATCGCCAGGCTCCGGCCTTCGATGAGCAGTCGACCTCCGAGGAGATGTTCGAAACCGGCATCAAGGTCGTTGACCTGATCCTGCCGTTCTTGAAGGGCGGAAAGATCGGCCTGTTCGGCGGCGCTGGTGTGGGCAAGACCGTCGTGATCCAGGAGCTGATCAACAACGTTGCGAGCCAGCATGGCGGCTTCTCGGTGTTCGCAGGCGTTGGCGAGCGTACCCGCGAGGGCAATGATCTCTGGCATGAGTTCCAGGAGTCGGGCGTTATCGACGTGCACGACTTCAACAAGAGCAAAGCGGCCTTGATCTATGGGCAGATGACCGAGCCTCCGGGGGCGCGTTTGCGTGTGGCGCTGACTGGTCTCACTGTCGCCGAATACTTCCGCGACGAAGAGGGAGCGGACACGCTGCTGTTCATCGACAACATCTTCCGGTTTACGCAAGCGGGTTCCGAGGTGTCCACGCTGCTGGGCCGTATGCCGAGCGCGGTGGGTTACCAGCCGAACCTCGCCACCGAGATGGGCGAGTTGCAGGAACGCATCACGTCGACCAAGAAGGGCTCGATCACCTCGGTGCAAGCGGTGTACGTTCCGGCTGACGATATTACTGATCCCGCGCCGGCGACTACGTTTGCTCACCTTGATGCGACGATGCTTCTGTCGCGTCCGCTGTCGGAGCTCGGTATCTATCCGGCTGTAGATCCGCTGACTTCGACCTCGCGCATTCTCTCCGCGCGCATCGTTGGGCAGGAGCACTATGACGTGGCGCAGGGCGTGAAGAAGATCCTGCAGCGTTACAAGGACCTGCAGGACATCATCGCGATCCTGGGTATCGACGAGCTGTCGGAAGAGGACAAGCTCACCGTATCGCGCGCCCGTAAGGTGCAACGCTTCCTGTCGCAGCCGTTCCATGTGGCCGAGATCTTCACCGGCATCCCCGGTGCATACGTCAAGGTTGAGGATACGGTACGCAGCTTCAAGGAGATCATCGAGGGCAAGCACGATGACATTCCGGAGCAGGCGTTCTATCTCAAGGGCGGCATCGAGGACGTTCTCGCGGCAGCCGAGAAGCTGAAGGCAACGGCGTAAGCATATGGCAGAGCTTGGAACCAATTCGGGGCTGCTGACGGTACGGCTGGTGACGCCGGACCGGGTGCTGCTGGATTCGACGGCGGAGGCGGTTGAGCTGCCGGCGATGTCTGGCTACCTGGAGACGCTGTACGGCGCTGCTCCGCTGCTGGCGGAGCTGGGTGCGGGCGAGGTTCGCTTGCATGGTGGAGCGGCGGGCGAGCAGGTGTTCTTCGTCGCCTGGGGCTTTGCGGAGGTGCTGCCCGAGCGCGTAACCATCCTTGCCGAGACGGCGCTGCATCCGGATGAGATTGATCCGGCGGAGGCGCAGGCGGAGCTGCGACATGGAGCTGAGCTTTGGGACCAGGCTGGCGACGATGGGGCCAAGTACGACGAGGCCAATGCCGTCACACGGGTTGCCGAAGAGAAGATCGCCAGCGCGGCAGGGAAGCACTGATTGTCGCAGCCGGAAACATTGACCTGGGAACAGCACGTCCCCGTCGTCTAGAGGCCCAGGACGACGCCACACTCATGGTGTAAACACGCGGTTCGAATCCCGTCGGGGACGCCAAAACATGCTGTAAGCGGCTTGCGGGAAATGGTCTGGAGCGATCTGGAGCGCTTACCTCGGGTGGACGCCAGATGGGCTGACGGATCAGCTGTGCCCGTTTCCCAGCTGAGCGGTAGATTCGCGCACCATCAGGGCGGGCTTTACGGGGACGTTGGGAGCGTACTGCGCCGCGGGGTTGGCAATGCGGTCGAGCAGGATGCTGGCGGCTAGCTTGCCCATATGCTTCAGTGGCTGGCGGATGGTGGTGAGGCTGGGGACGTGGAACTGGGCGGAGGCGATGTCGTCGAAGCCAACGACGGAGACGTCGGATGGGACGCGAATGCCGGCTTCATGGAGGACGCGAATGGCGCCGATGGCCGTGGTGTCGTTGAAGGCAACGAGGGCCGTGAAGTCGCGGGTGGCGTCGAGCAGGCGCTGCGTTGGATCGTAGCTGACTTGTGGCGTCCAACCGCCGGAGGTGAGCTGGACGGTGCGCTCCGGGGTGGGTTGAACTCCGAACTCGCTTGCGACCTGCATCATAGCGTCCCAGCGGAACTCGGTGTCGATGATCGAGGGCGGGCCCTTCATGAAGGCGATCTTGCGGTGGCCGAGATCATAAAGGTGGCGGATTGCCAGGCGTGCGGCGGCACGGTGGTCGAGGATGACGTTGGTGACACCTTCCTTTTCGAGGTGGCCGGAGATGGTGACGACCGGCAGTGGCGTGTCAAAGTCAGCGTTGGTGTTGAGGAGCAGTAAACCCTCTGCTCCACGGTTGAGCAGGAGTCCTGAGTAGTCCTTGACCAGCTTTGGCTTGTGATAGTGGCACGCGGTGAAGTAGAGGAAGTGCTTTTGCAGGAGGTAGCGCTCGACGCCTTCCATGACGATGGTGAAGTAGCCTTCGGAGTGCTCGGGGACGAGGACTCCGATGGAGTCGCTGCCGGTCTTGTGCAGGTTCAGGGCGAAGTAGCTGGGGCGGTAGTTGAACTTGCGCGCTGCCTCGTGGACGCGGCGACGGGTCTCGGCGGTGAGATTCTTGGCCAGCGGTGCGTCGTTGAGGACGAAGGAGACAGTAGTCTGCGAGACACCCAGGTAGGAGGCGAGGTCTTTGAGGCTGGTTCGTTTTTTGGGCGGTTGAGGAGGCTCTGACGAGCTGGGCGGCATCGTCCTCATGCATCGCCTCGCGATCGGGCCGGGAGGCGTCCGACTCTCGATCTGGAAACGTCGTTCACAATCGCTTGAGTATACAAGGCCCGGCGGATACTTGCAGATCGAACAGACGATTGGGCCGGTATCTGTTTATGTACGGGGACGGCCAAGGGGATGTGCGAGCGCTAGCGGGCTGTGCCTGCCGAGCCGCCGGCCATGACGCGTTCAACCTCCGGGAGGGTGACCATGGAGGCGTCGCCAGGGGTGGTCATGGTGAGAGCTCCGTGGGCTACGCCGCAGTCGAGGGCCCAGGCGAGAGGCTTGTCGGCAAGGAGACCGTAGAGGAGGCCGGAGGCGAAGGAGTCGCCGCCACCGACGCGATCGAAGATCTCGAGGTCGTCGAAGTGCAGGCCGGAGATGGCCTGGTTGTTGGCGAAGGCGAAGGCTCCCCAGCTATTGCGATTGGCCGAGTGCGGGCGGCGAACGGTGGTGGCGAGAACCTTGAGATTAGGGAACTCCTGCGTGACGCTCTCGGCCATAACGCGGAAGGAGTCGAGCGTGTGCCACGCTGGGCGGTGCGACTCTTCGCCAAGGGTGGCTGCGATGTCGCCGTGATGGCCGAAGAAGACGTCGACCATGGGCATGATGGAGCGGTTGACCTCGACGGAGCGTTGACGGCCGCCGCGGGCCTTCCAGAGGGAGGGGCGATAGTTGCCGTCGAAGCTGACCAGGGTGCCGTGGCGGCGGGCAGCGGTGATGGCCTCGCGGACGACCTCGGTTGTGTCCTCGCTGAGCGCGGCCATGATGCCGCCGGTATGGAAGCAGCGGACGCCCTCGCGCCCGAAGAGGTCGTCCCAGTTGATCTGGCCGGGGTGAAGCTGGGAGATGGCGGTGTGGCCGCGATCCATCATGCCGAGGCCAGCGCGGACGCCGAAGCCGCGCTCGAGGAAGTAGATGCCGTTGCGGGCGTCGCGGCCAACGCCGTCGAAGTCTGCCCAGCGGATGTGCGAGGTGTCGACGCCACCCTGGAGGATGAGGTCTTCGACGAGCCGGCCGACGGGGTTGTCGACCAGCGCCGTCGTGATGGAAGTGCGAAGGCCGAAGCAGCGGCGCAGGCCTCGGGCTACGTTGTACTCGCCACCGCCCTCCCAGACGCGGAAGCTGCGCGAGCCAACGATGCGGCCTTCGCCGGGATCGAAGCGCAGCATCACCTCGCCGAGCGAGACGAGGTCCCAGCGCGCGGAGTCCGGTGGTCGAACGACCAGGTTACCGGTGGGGAAGTTGTCAGCGTTTGCCATGCGGTAATGCTATCTCCAGAGAGTGGGTTGCAGTTAGGGTGTTCCGCGGCCGGTTAGCTGGCGGATGAGGTCGACCTCGTGCTGGCGGTAGGGCGTGTCGTCCTGGCGGAAGACCTCGTGGAACCAGACGGTTGGCTGCATGAGAACGTAGGGGCGCTGCCAGGAGTCCCAAGGGAGATAGGTCTGCGTCTTGCCGGCGACCAGACCCCAGTTGATTGCGGCTACGTGATAGCGCTTGGCGATGGGGAGATCGTTGTCGAAGGTGCTGCCGGCGCCGCGCGCCATGTACTCGGTGCAGATGATGGGGCGGCCGAGGGGCTCGAGCTCCTTGATGCGCGCTTCGAAGCCTTCGGGCCAGTCGTAGTTGTGGAAGCTGATGACGTCGGACTCGGCGAACTGGATCTTGGTGGTGGGGCTTTCGCGGTCAGGGTGCGACCAGTCGCCTGCCCAGACGCCGCTGGTGAGGGGCTGGATGGGGTGTTCTTCGCGCGCCCAGGCGAAGGCCATCGGTAGCAGGTGGTCGACGCGCTCGGTCTTGTGCGGCGTGGCGGGGTACTGATCGGTGGGGTTGTCGGGCTCGTTCCATATGTCCCACGCGAGCACGCGCGGGTCGTTGGCGAAGGCTCCGACGATGCCTTTTACGTAGGCTTCGAGCTTCGGTTCATCGGCCGGATTGGTGAGCTCAACCGCGCCGGGGCTCTGCACCCAGCCGGAGTTGTGCACGCCGGGGATGGGCGGATGCTGAGGACCGAGCTTGGGGTAGGGATCCCAGACGGAGTCAAAGAGCACAAAGATAGGACGGATGCCATGGTGGGAACAGATGGCGAGGAAGTCGTTGAGGCGTTGCTTGAATCCGTCGGGGTCCTGTTGCCAGAGCTGGTCCTGCAGAAAGACGCGCATGGTGTTCATGCCGATGCCCTGGGCCATGCCAAGCTCTTTGTCGTTGAGCTTTGGGTTCCAGGTTGCAGCCTGAAACATCTCCAGCTGGTTGATGGCGTCGGAGGGAACGTAGTTGGCTCCCACCAGCCAGGGTTGCTTAACATACCAGGCATTGGCTTTTGCTGCGGACCAGCGTGCGGGTTGTTGCGCGATGGCGCTGGTGGATACCAGTGCCAGACAAAGAATGCAGGCTCGTAGTTTCATCACTGCCTCACAGATTCGTAATGGCCCGGGGGCACCTGTTGATAGTAGTCGAACGAGGCAGACTCTGAGAATTCTGCGCTGTCCGTGCGAGGAAAGCGTGGCCAGTCGAACGAAATGATTCTCTTGGCGGCGTGATAGGATTTCACACACACAAACATTAGTTTGCGACGCGTATGAATGAGGGAACAATGTCGCTTTTTGACCTGAGCGGACGCTGTGCGGTGGTGGTGGGTGGAACATCCGGGCTCGGGCGTGAGATCGCGCTGGGTCTGGCACGCGCGGGTGCGGACGTGGTGGCCAGCTCGCGGCGCATGGAGCAGGTGGAAGAGGTTGCCGAGGTGATTGAGGCTCAAGGCCGCCGCACCCTGCGGGTGAGCTCCGACGTGCTGCGGCGGGAGACGCTGGTGGAGTTGCATGCGAGCGTGTTACAGGAGTTCGGAAGCGTCGAGATCCTGGTGAATGCTGCGGGTATGACCTCGCGCATGCCCACGCTGGATTGTCCAGAGGAGACGTGGCAGCGCGTCTTCGATACAAACCTTACCGGCACGCTGCGCGCCTGCCAGATCTTTGGGCGTACGATGCTCGCGCAGGGGCGCGGCAGCATCATCAACATCGCATCGCTGGCAAGCTTCGTAGCGTTCCACGAGGTTGCAGCGTACGGAGCAAGCAAGGCCGGCGTTGCGTCCCTTACGCGCTCGCTGGCGATTGAGTTTGCGCCCGGCAACGTGCGGGTAAATGGGATTGCGCCGGGAATCTTTCCGACGGCACTGAACCAGAAGCTGCTGTTCTCCACCGAGCGCGGCAAGGAAGAGTTGCAGCGCACGCCGATGGGGCGGTTCGGCCGGCTGGAAGAAGTTGCGGGTGCGGCCGTCTTTCTGGCATCTGACGCCGCCTCGTTCGTTACCGGCGAGATTCTCACGGTGGACGGGGGCTACATGGCCAGCGGAGTGAATCAGTAGGGTCCTGACAGGCGCTAGAATAGGGCCGACTCACGGATAAGAGGTTTGCGTGGCGAAGAAGGGCAGGGGGTTCAGCGGGATGCGGCGCGTCGATCTGGCCTATGCCCAGGTTGCGTCCAGCGAAGTGGTGCGCGATATGAACCGCGATGTCGTGCTGGAGTTGATTCGCGCGCGGCAACCGGTCTCGCGCGCGGATCTGGCGAGGCTGTCAGGTCTACAGCGCAGCACGGTGTCGGAGATTGTGGAAGACCTGATCCGCGAAGAGTGGGTGCGCGAGGGCTCGGTGGAGCTCCGTCCGCGCGGCCGCCGGCCGACCATGCTGGGCCTAAACGAAGATCTGGTAATTCTGGCCGTGGACATCCACCCGCGGCAGGCGACGGTTGCCGTCATTGATTTGAACGGTCATTTCCTGTCGCGCGAGGTGGTGACGATCGTGTCCAATCCTGAGCGAGCGATCGGAAATATTGTGGGTTCCATGCGCGGGTTGAAGGAGAAGCATCGGGGCAAGTCGTTTGAGGGTATCGGCATCAGCCTGCCAGGGAGGGTGGATCCGGAGACGCAGCGGATGATCTTTGCGCCGAACCTCAAGTGGTCGAGCTTTGACATTCGCGAGGCAGTGGAGCAGGCGATGGGGCTGAAAGTGGAGATGGACAACGCCGCCAATGCATGGCTGCTCTCGGAGATGTGGTTTGGCAAGATGGACGGAGTTCGCGGGGCCGTGCTGGTTACCATCGCGGAAGGCGTTGGAACGGGGCTGATCGCGAATGGACAGCCGGTCTACGGAAAGAATGGTATGGCGGGCGAGTTCGGGCACATGGTCATCGATCCCGAGGGACCGGTGTGTGCTTGTGGAGCGCGCGGCTGCTGGGAGACGTTTGCTTCGTCAAATGCAGCTCTCCGTTTTTTTTTAGAGCGAGCGCCGGGTAATCTGGAAGTGGGAATCGCGGAGCTGCATGCTCTGGCCACGGAGGGAGATAAGGACGCAGTCGCGGCGCTCAAAGAACAGGCTCGGCAAATTGGACGAGGGTTGCGGATGATCACCGCATCCCTTTCGCCAGAGGTGATCTTCATCGCCGGGGACATTACGTTGTTGTGGGGACTGGTCGGACCAGTGATTGAGGCGGAGATGAAGGGGACGCTGCTGGCGGGCTCGGCGCCACGACTGATTCCGTCCGAAGAGGGAGGAATGGCGAGATTGCGTGGAGCGTCAGCATTGGTGCTCCAGCAGCACTCCGGGAAGCGCCATGCACGCGATGTCCCAGCTCCGGTGCTGCCCTCAAAGCCGAAGGGTCGAAAGAAGACGGAGAGATTGCGCGGTTAGACCTCTCCAAGCGTGACATGACTTATTTTCTATATACTCGTGTGCATTGTCCTCGCATGGAGCCCAGTCTAAATGTCTTTCGCAGCATCTGAATCAAACCCGCAGGAATTCACTTCGCGCCCCACCAAGTCGAACGTTCGCTGGTTTGTCTGCTTCCTGCTGTTTCTGGCGACGACGATTAATTACATGGACCGATCGGTTCTATCGCTGATCGAACCGTTGCTCCACGTATCGTTCATGGGCTGGATCCC
>JBAVDD010000154.1:0-21379 GCA_049587035.1 Acidobacteriaceae bacterium
CTCCCAGCGTGCAGGCATCCCTCGGCTGGGCCTACTTCCTCATGCGCCAGAATGATCAGGCCGTCGATCAAGTCAATCGCGTCCTCGAGCTCTACCCCGACTTCGTTCCCGCCCATCAACTCCTCGGCATCGTCCTCGGCCAGATGAAGCTCGACCAGAAATCTCTAGACCAACTCAACCTAGCCCGCAAGCTAGAAACTGACAGCACCGTCACACCCATCCTCATCGACTACGAACTAGCCCGCCTCGGCCGCCGCACCGAAGCCGAGAACCATCTCACCAGCGCCTTCCAGAACGCCCACGGCGCCTCTCTCCCCGACTACTACCTAGCCGCCGCCTGGGTCGCCCTCGGCAATAACCAGCAGGCGCAGTTCTTCCTCGACCGCGCCTATCAGGCCCGCTCCAACTGGATCATCTATCTCAATTACGATCCCCGCTTCGATAACCTGCGTACCAACGCGCGCTTCCAGGCGCTGGTCCATCGCGTAACCTACGCCCACCCCAGCTCCACCTGATCCAACCCGCAAAAAGCGAAGCCGCGGAAGAGCCTCTCAGCTCCTCCGCGGCCTGGCTCTTCCACGCTGTGTCTAGTGCGGTGTAGGCCCACGCACCACCTGCACCAGGTCATCCGGACGAACCAGTTTGAAGAATGCCTCCCGCACTTGGTCCGCATTCAACTCGTAGTACTTCTTAGCCGCAATAATTGGTTCATCCAGCGGCAGCCCAATCTCTGCCCGTCCCAGCAACCCACCCGCCACAGCCGACTCGCTCGATTCACTCAGCGGAAGCTGACGCAGAAGCAACGCCTTCGCCTGGTGCAGCTCTGCATCCGAAACATTCTGCGTCCGCATCTGGTTCAGGTCGCGTTGCACCAGCGCCCGCGCCTTCGACACATTCTCCGGATTGCATCCATACTCCACCGTATACGTGGCCCTGGTCTTCGACGCTCCAACATTCACGCCGACGTAGTACACATACCCGGCCACCTGGCGCAGATCGTGATACAGCCGCGTCGCATAGAACCCGCCGCCCAGCACATGATTGCCCAGCTGGATCGGGTAATACTCCGGATCGAACCGGTTCAGATTCAGCTGCTCGGACAAGTCCACCGAATCCTGCACCGCCTCCGGATCGGCCACATTCGCAGCCGAGGCCTTGTTCACCGGAACCGCCGCCAGCGTCGTGTTCGGCTTCGGCCCCTCGGCCTTCCAGTCGCCAAACCACTTCTCGATGACCGTCTTCGCCTCTTCCGGCGACACATCTCCGATCACCACAATCGTCGTCAGGTCCGGCCTCACCGTGCTGTCGTGATACTGCTTCACATCCGCCAGCGTCACAGTAGCCAGCGTCGCCGGCGTCGTCTGCCGCAGTGACGGATCGCCCGCCGGCAGCAGCGCCGTCTCCAGCGCACGCGATGTCTTGTACGCCGGGCTCTTCAAACTGCCCGCGACAAGCTGCATACTCTGCCGCTTCACCACATCGAACGCGCGCTCGGGCAGTGCAGGGTGCAGCTCGTTGTCGGCCAGCAGCTCCACGCCCCGCGAAAAATGGTCCTTCAGCACGACCAGCGAGAAGCCATATCCCGCACTCTCATTGGCAGCAATATCGTCAAGCGCCTTCTGGTATGCCAGCCTGTCCATCGTCTGCGTGCCATACGAGTACATCCCATCCAGCACCTGCGCCACGCCATCCATCCCCGCGGCCGTCTGCAGGTCGGAGTTGTGTTTCACCCTGCCCATCACCGTCACCGTCGGGCTGATCTGGTCTGTCTTCACAATCAGCCGAATCCCATTCGGCAGCGTCGTGTCCGAGACCTTAACAAAATCCGTTGGCACCTTCAGCTTATCCAGCGCGCTGGCAGCCCAGGGCGGCAGCACCACCGGCTTCGTAGGAGCTGACGTCACTTCCTCCGCTCCACCGAATCCCTTCGCAGACACCGGCTGTCCCGTCGGCACCGGCTTCAGCACCGCTGTAATCGAGTTTTCCGCCGTCAGATACTGCTTCGCCACGCGGTTCACATCCGCCAGCGTCACTTTCTTCAGAGCCTCCACATCCTCATCCGGAGACGTCCGTCCCTCCGCCGCCAGCGCACTCGACCACACATTCGTCAGCCCTGGAATCGAGTTCCGCTGGAACTCCGCCGACGCCACCTCACTGCGCTTCGCCGCATCCACCAACTCTGCCGGCACACCGTTAGCAGCATAGTTCTCCAGGATCCCGCGCATCTCCTTGATCGCCGCCGCCGAGTCCACACTAGCCGGCTCCGCCACCAGCCCAAACGCCACGCTGGCCTTCGGATACGTCTCCGCCATACCGAACTCCGTACCCAGCGCCTTACCCGCCGGCACCATGCCATACAGGTTCGCCCGCTGGCTGCTCAACACATCCGCCAGAATCTGGCTCGCCGCATAATCCGGCGAATCCGTTCCCGGCATCCGGTACGCAATAAAGCCCAGCGTGTACGGCAGATTGCTGTCCAACGTAAAGCTCTCCGATTTCACCGCCGTCAGGTTGATCGCCGGATGCTCCGGCAGTTTATGGCTAGGAATCTTATCGAACAGCTCCTTGACCTTCACTAGCGTAGCCGCCGGATCCACGTCGCCCACGATCACCAGGATCGCGTTCGCCGGCGTGTACCACTTCATATAAAACTCGCGCAGCATCGCACCCGTAGTCGCATCAAACGAGCTCTTCGTCCCCAGCGGATCATGCGCATACGGTGTCCCCGCGAACATGTCTGCATTCATCCGGTCAAAAAACTTGTACGTCGGATTCGACAGATCCCGCGCAACCTCCTGCTCAATCGCGCCCCGCTCCTTGGCCCACTCCGCCTGCGAGTCGTCGACCCCAGTCATGCAAGCCGCCTCCTCCTGCAGCGCCACATCCACATCTGCCGCCGGCACGGTCTCAAAGTACTGTGTAATGTTCTGCTGCGTATCCGCGTTATTCTGCCCGCCCATCTGCGCAAAGATCGCGGCGGTCTGGTCCGCGCTCACTCCCGTGCATCCACGGAAGGCCATGTGCTCCTCCGCATGTGCCATTCCCGGAAACCCCTCCGGCGTCTCATCCCCGCCCACCATGAAGTTCGTCTCCACCGTAGCCACTGGCGCCAGCGAGTTCCGAATGATCACCACGCGCATTCCATTGGGCAGCGTCGCTCGCAACGTTCCCGCATTGTTTGTAGTCTGCGCAGCAATCCCATACGTGCCAAAGGCCACAAGCCCCAGCGCCAGTGCAAGAATCTTTCTTGAGTTCACTCGGTCATCTCCTTATAGTTCTGCAAAGTTGTGCAAAGAGGGCGGGGTGTCAGGGCAGAACAACGCACTCCCCGCTCGATTCTCAACGCCTTCCATCATAACGGTTGTTCGCATCCCAATGGATTGTCGGAGGGTCCCGCATTCCCAACCATCAACTCCCAACACCTGCCGTTATTTTGAGAATCAAAACCCTCACTCTCTCGGACGACCTAAACCACTAAAAGAACCGCCACCCACCCAACTCCATGAGCTTCCTCCTCCAAATCCTCCCGCCCACAGTCGTCGCCATCCACCTGGCGTGGATTCTCTGGGTCATCACCGGCGCTCTCTGGACGCGTGGCCGCCCCTGGCTCACCGCCTTCCACATCGCCTCGCTAGTCTGGGGAATTATCGTCGAAACCTGCCCCATCGACTGCCCCCTAACCCTGGCCGAACAGGCCGTGGAATCTCGCGCCGGCCTCCATCACTGGGCCGGCAGCTTCCTTCTCCACTATCTCGACGCAATCGTCTACCCCAACGTCCCCGTCACGATCCTAATAACCTTCGCCGTAGCCGTCTGCGCTCTCAACCTCTCCATCTACGCCTGGCGTCTTTACAAATTCCTCTCCCAACCCCGCTGAGGTCGCACCCATCGACGGGATAATTCAAAAGCTGCGAAAATGCTCGTGAGGCATCACCGTGCGAGTGCTCTTGATCGAAGATGAAAGCCGCCTCGCGGAGAACATCGAGGAAGCTTTGCGCGAAGCAGGCTTCGCTGTGGATCACGCAGCGGACGGGCTTTCAGGGTCATGTTTAGTCGAACAGAATGTTTTTGATGTCGTTATCCTCGACCTCATGTTGCCGGAGAAAAGTGGTCAGCAGGTTCTGCATGACATGCGGGCGCTAAGGTTCCACACGCCCGTTCTCATCCTGACCGCGCAGGAGGGAAAGCACTCCGTGGTAGACCTCCTCAATCAGGGAGCCGACGACTACCTCGCAAAGCCATTCGACCTCGGCGAGTTGATCGCTCGCACGAAAGCGCTCATCCGCCGCTCCAAGGGGACCGCCGCTCCCATCCTCAAGGTGTTCGATGTAGAGGTAGACACCATCGGCCAAACCGTTCGCCGCGGCGGCTACCTTATCGATCTCTCGCCTACTGAGTTTCGAATCCTCGAATACCTTGCGCATCGTCCACACGCTGTAGTCTCCAAGCGTGAAATGCTCGAGCACCTCTACGATTTCGGTTGGGAACATCATTCGAATGTCATCGAAGCGCACGTTTCCAACCTTCGAAAGAAGCTGAACCGCGCTGAACTTGAGCCTTTGATCGAGACCCTGAGGCAGCGCGGTTACAGGTTGCGCGGAGCCGAGCGATGAAAGTGGCGAGCGCTTCGATTACCAGGCGTCTCATCGTCTCCGTGCTTGGCCTTGAGCTCCTGGCCGGACTCGCGCTCATCGCGGTCGTTGCCGTCAATCAACGACACGTCCAGTACAAGGCGTTTGACGCGAACCTGCGCGCCACGTCCAGCGCGCTTCTCGGTGCCGTGCAGGAAGGCCCGAACAACAGCATACGTCTCGCTCCCCGCAGCCAGCCACTCCCCCGCAATTCGATCTATCGAGTCACCGATGAGCACGATCGACTCCTGGGATCCGCCGGCGAACTTCCATCGTTCCCCTTTCAGCCCAACCAGTTTCAAGCCGCAAAAGCAGGTGGCCATTCGTATCGCTTCTTCACCCTCCTGGGCGAGAGGGTTATCGACCCGGAGCAGGCCGGTGGAATTCACCACCAGGTCAAAATTGTCTACGGCCTTCCCGATGGGCACGTGCGTCACGAAGTAGTCGAAGCCATTCGCTTCCTTGCCATCTGCACCGCCGTCTTGCTGGGATTCACTGCATTATTGCTCGTCTGGTTGATTCGGAAACTACTGTCTCCCGTTCATGCGTTAGCGCATGCGGCCGAGGAGATTACTTCCTCCCATTGGCACTTCAATGCTCCTCCGGCCTCCAGTCAGTTCGTCGAATTGCTTCCTCTCGAGGCCGCGATTGAAAGAACCATCGCCCGTCTGCAGGCGTCCTTTGAGCAGCAGAAGAGATTCACCAGCGACGCCGCACACGAGCTCAAAACGGACCTCGCCATCGTCAAATCGTCCTTGCAGCTGCTGACAATGAAGACTCGATCCATCGATGAGCATCAACGGGGACTCATGGCCGCGCTCGACGATCTAACCCGCCTTGAACGTACCGTGCACAAGATGTTGACCCTGGCGCGCGCGGAAAGGCAGGAAGATCGAGCGATCCAGACCTGCCGGATCGACGAAGTGCTGCAAACCATCGTCCAGCAAACCGCTTCTCTGGCTGACCTTCGATCCATCAGCATTTCGACCGCCTCCGTCACTCCGGCCACCGTCCCGCTGGACAGCGAGGAAGCCGCACTGCTCCTCTCCAACATCGTGTTGAACGCATTACAACACTCCCCGGAACATGCCAGGGTTGAAGTAGCGTCTCAAATCAAGCAACAGAAGATGCATTTGTTCATAAGAGATTATGGTGAAGGCATCAACGAATCGGATGGGCCTCTCATCTTTGAACCCTTCTATCGCGGAGATCGTTCCCGCAGCCGAAAAACCGGCGGCACAGGCCTGGGGCTTTCGATCTGCAAAGCAATCTGTGACAGAGTGGGTGGAACCATCGCGATTGCAAACCATACAGAAGGCGGCGCACTCGTCACGGTGATTCTTCCCATCAGCACACCCTAACCCGCCTTAGGCTGCAAGCTCCTAACCACCTCAAACAAATCCTCACCCACCGTCCGAGTCTTGGCAATCGCATCCTCCAGCGGAATATCGCTGATCTGCGTCCCCCGCAGCACGACCAGCCGCCCCGTCTTGCCCGCATGCACCAGGTCAATCGCGGCCACGCCATACCGCGTAGCCAACATCCGGTCATATGCCGTAGGAGTCCCACCCCTCTGCGTATGCCCCAAATTCACACTCCGAGTCTCATACCCCGTCCGCCGCTCAATCTCCTCCGCCAGCGCCTGCCCAATCCCACTCAACCGCGCATGCCCAAACGAGTCGACCTTGCCCCCCAAAGCAACCTGTCCCGTCTGCTCCGGCAGCCGCGCACCCTCAGCCACCACCACCACCGCAAACCGTTTCCCGCTCTCCCACCTCGCCCGCAGCAGCCGCACCACATCCTCCATATCAATCGGCTTCTCAGGAGCCAGAATCACATCCGCCCCACCTGCAATCCCCGCCGTCACCGCAATCCATCCCGCATCGCGCCCCATCACCTCCACCACCTGCACCCGGCTGTGCGCCTCCGTAGTCGAGTGCAGCCGATCCACCGCCTCCGTAGCAATCGTCACCGCCGTATCGAACCCAAAGCAAACATCCGTCCCACTCAAATCGTTATCAATCGTCTTCGGCACACCCACGCACTGCACCCCGCGCTTCACCAGCTCCACAGAAATCGACTGCGTATCATCTCCACCCATGGCAATCAGCGCGTCTAATTTGTGCCGACGAATGGTCTCCAGGCACCTCTCAAACCCGCCCTCAATCTTCTTCACATTCGTCCGCGACGACCGCAGAATCGTCCCACCCCGCTGCAGAATCCCGCTCGTAGTCTGCAGATCAAGCACCATCGTCCGATCCTCAATCACCCCCCGCCAACCCTCCATGAACCCCACAAACTCATCCCCATAATGCCCCACACCCTTGCGCACCACAGCCCGAATCACCGCATTCAGCCCAGGACAATCCCCACCACCCGTAAGCATTCCAATTCGCATCACCGCTCCTTATCCCAACCCAAAAATCATACCCCGCCGCCAGCACCACATTCATGCACAGCCGTGGCGAGTGGGTGGGCTACAGCGGTTTCCCCACAGGTATAGAGCTGTCATCTCGACCGGAGCAGGACATCGTCCTGCGCAGCGGAGAGACCTGCAGCTCTGCCTGCCATGCCTCTACACCATTGGGAAAACCGCCTTACAGCGTGCCAGCCCTGACAATAAAATCCGCCACGGGCTCTACTTCCAACCAGATGCGGTCGATAACTACGGTGGGATGTGTTTCCGTCACATGCTCCAGACGGACCGCAGCTGCCGAGTGTCTAAATTTGGAATGGCATATGGGAACAGCAAGACCGGTTGAAGCGCAGGAAGATCCAGACATCATCACCTCTTCGCTCGAAATCGAGCAGATCATCAAAGATCTGCGCAAGGCGCGGAGCCTCGTCACCGTTATCACGGGCGCTGTCACCGGCGATAGCGCGGGCGATACCCTGAACATGAACTCAATGATCCTCGACGTAGACAGCAACAGCGGCCAGTTCATCTACCAGGCCAGCACAGAGAACCAGCTAGCCGCCGTAACATCCAGCCCCAAAGTCTACTTCCACACCACGCTACGCGGCGCCTTGGTGCGCTTCTCCGTGACCTCCGCGTCCAGAACAACCTTCCATGAAGATCCCGCCATACGCTCGCCGCTGCCAACGCAGCTGGAGTACCTGCAGCGCCGCTCGCACTTCCGCCCACCCATCTACAAGTCGTACACCACCACCGTAAAGCTGCCAGACGGCAAGCCAGCAATCATGGACCTGATCGACATCTCGATGGGCGGCGTAGCCCTTTCATCCACAACCATCACAGCCGAGACGCTACCGCCCGGAAGCGTCCTCGACGCAAATCTGGACTTCGCCGAACTAGGCAAGATAGACGTAACGCTAAAGATCATCTCGCACCGCCAGGTAGAGCGACAGGGAAGATTCACCTACACCTATGGATGCGCCTTTCACAACGCAGCCGGCAACAATAAAACCGGCAATCAACAAACCAAGGTGCAACAGCTGGTCTTCAAACTAGAGCGCCTGAACAAACCCTGGTGGCACACCCACTAATCCAGCGGACAGACCGAGCAACTGCTCCCCAACATTATGGGTGGGGGGAGGGTGCCCACACCAACTCAACCCTCCATGGAACGACCACACCCGTCACTAATTGGCGGCCAGCCAACAGCACGTTTCCAAAAAGCGATGGTTCTTCCGCCACTGAAGCCGAACCATCTAGTTCTCCGAAAGTTCATTAACATGATCAACGACAAGCACGTCGACGGGACCGTCTTCCTTCACCAATATAAGGCCGGCTTGTTTCCTGAGGGCCCCAGAGAACGTCAATCCCGATACTTGAGAGCCGGAGCCATTATCAAATGGCTGAGGGGTGCGAGACTCGCGCACAAACTCCAGATTGATATCGAACCTCCCCTTCAGTCCGGTCTTATCCACGACGGGCCGGGGATCAACGCCCCCCATGTTCACTGCAATAGTAGCCAGGTCCCCCGCGATCTGTTTCATGGTCCGGTCCATGATCCTCATGTGCGTTAAGCCATCGTTGTCTCTGAGGAATAACGGCGCGCAATACACCGGCGCCGCAACATGCAAACCCGTTGCAGATTGAACGTGCGCACTACATAGGCCATCATCCGGATGCGGCTTCAGTTGGGGCCCCGGCTTGTCTCGCTTGTCGAGCACAAGTGCGTACACCGGCAGCTGGCGAGTCTCATAGTGCACGGCAAGATTGAAGCGGTCCTTAAGCATCGTCTTCATCATGACGCGGATTTGATCCTTGGTCGGTGTGCCTTCAGAACGAGCTTCAAGGTGAAACCGCTCCTCTTGAGCCCATTTGGGTAATTGGGCGTCAATCAACGGATATTGGCTGGTGTCCGCGATCTTGTACGCAAAGATAATGTAGTTGATAAGGAAACCGTTCGCGGCGATGAGGCCTCCCCCGTAGCGCGAGTCATCGGAGGCGTCCAGATCGATGGTCCAGGCCGGATCGGTCTCCTGGCTTGGACTGATCAGCCGCACAGATGCTACCTCGAATTGCGGTGGCTCGCTTGCCACGATCTGCTGCCGAGGCATCTCTGCAAGCGCGGCCTTTGAAGCTTGCGCCGCCGCCACTGGGATCTCAGATAACGTGCATCCTGAGCTGAACCCGCGAAACGAACTCAGGACGATAACTCCTGCAACCCAAGCTAATGGCCGCATTTGTCGCCGCAGATCCCTGAATGCCCGAATCATTGAAATATCCCTTCCTCGGATCCACGCGATGTCTACCCTATAGACGCTCGACTAGCCCGGCCGCTCGGAAATATCTAGGCGGGCGACCCACCCAACAAAACGGGTGCCCAATTCACGCACTTGGCGCATGGGCGAGGTAGAGGATGCCCGGCATCATCACAAACCCAAAATCGAACAAACCATACCGACGCCAACCGCAGCCCCCACCCCTCGAAGGGGCACGGCTTCAGCCGTGCCATAAACAGCAGCGTCGAAGACGCCTATGAGAGGTTACTTTCACCGAATTCGTTTCCATGTGAGGTGCGCGTGCCAAGCAGTCGAATCAGCGTCAAGCGATAAGCTGTCTCCAGAAAGCTGGAACGCCCGAGTCTGATTCTGACCTACCCAGTTGGGCAACCATCCGCCCTCGATGTGATGCGTGATGGTGCCCGCTCTCTCATTCATTGTGTAGGTGCCCCAATAACCGATGTAGTTCCTCCAGGCTGAAGCAGCTTCCTTGTCGGTCGCGCGCAACGGATCATTGCTCGCGAAGGCCGTCCTCTCGGGACGCATCAGTTGGGCAGACATTTGGCCGTTCGCCTCATAGAGGATTCGGCCGACAGGGTGTGGTCCAAACGGTGTCGTGCTCGTTCCGGAAGGCTTCAGTCGGAGTTCGTACGAGCTAAGGCTCCAGGCTCCGACGATGAGATTGCGATCCTGCGTGGTCTGAGCCTCCTTGACCGGTCCAGGTGCAAGCAGAGCAAGTGCAAGCAAGGCGAGTATGAATTTCATTGGCCAACCGTATCACGCGATATGTCGATTGGCACAATGGCCAGTAGAGTCATGGTTCGTCGGCGATCCGGAAGTAATCCGTCCTAAGCTCAGTTGACGGCCAGGTGCCCATCCATACGCGCACTTTGCGGATGGGTGGGGTGAGGGCGCTTGCACAACCAAAATCTCTACAAGAGCCATCCTCTCTCCGACACAGAGGAACCCCCTCGAAGGGGCACGGCTTCAGAGCCTGTCCTGAGCGCAGCCGAACGGATGCCATAAACCGCCTCGTCGTCCCAGGCCGATGCCCAACCTATCTACCAGATAGGTTAAACCCTCACCGAAGCATCGCATAAAAACGACCTCAAACCGCCCTCGCGCAGCACATAACCGGGTTCAAACCCACACCAAACTCACACCCTGTCCCCACCAACAAGAAAGCCCCTTCGCAGGGGCTAAGTACTCTGAAATGTTGGAGGCGCGGGTCGGGATCGAACCGACGCATAAAGGTTTTGCAGACCTCTCCCTTACCACTTGGGTACCGCGCCCTTAACTCAAAATCCCCCGGCCAATCCCATCAGACCGTTGTGCGCAGTCCATTGCGTTCTGAGCCGTAAGTGGTTGAGATTGAGGTTGTTGGAGCGGGAGACCGGGGTCGAACCGGCGACATCTTCCTTGGCAAGGAAGCACTCTACCACTGAGCTACTCCCGCCCTGCCATTGCCAAACACAAGTATAGCCACCCCAAGCCCCAATTGCAACGCATCATTCCACCCCCCCACCGGTCTTTACCGTAGCGATCCGTCTGCTCACGATCTGGAGTCGTCCGGTTCTCACAATATGCGGCGTAACTGTAATCAATAGTTCAGTTGAGCTCTTCGTCCGATCTTGGTCAGTACCCTGAAAACCAGGCAATTCACTCAATCCAGGAAGCCCTGTAAGCGCTTTCATCTCCGTAGAACTCACCAACGTAGCCAACATCGCCGTCTGTCCCATAGGCACCGTAATCGTCGACTTCAGAGCACGATTGTTCAAGATGGGAATGCTATCGATACTACTCCCTGCAAGCGCCTCCACCTTCATATCCAGAGCCAGCGAAACTGACTCATTCCGAATGACTTGCGGCGTCAACTTGAGCGTAATCCCCAGATCTTCAAACTGAAACTGTGGCACCGAAACAGAGTTTGTTCCGAGATATTGCGACAACAACGAGCTAACACTCGTCCCGTTAATATTCAAGCCAGAAAGCGAAGATGCAAGCGAACTGCTCACCCCTGCACTGTAGGTTCCCGTCACCACGGGGTATCGCGAGCCCACGCGAAATGTCGCCGGCTCACGATTGAGCGAGAGCAGTTGCGCTGAATCAAGAATCTTGACATCCGTGGAATTGAGCGCAAGGTGGAAGCTGGAGTTCGAGCCAAGATAGAGACCCGCGAATGTTAGACCACCACCGAATATACCCAACAGGTTGGCATACTGAGTTGCAGTCACCGCACCTGAGGCCACGAGAAAGCCCACCTCTGTAATGAGGTTTTGAAGGGGCGTACCGTTCAGCTTGAGCAAACCCGCTGCGATGGCCTGATTGATGATCGACTGATTCGCACTCACCAGGGATTGAGCCTCGGCCGCTATGCTAAAGACGCCCGCTGAGTTGGGAAGGACGGCGCCCACGTTGTTATCGAGCGTCTTATCAATTTCATAAAGCGAAACATCGAAGAGCACCTCGGGGCTTCCGTCCAGCATGTTGTCATAGACAGCATTTATCTCTCGAAGAACCCGTTCATCACCGCGGATAAGCATGAAGCCGCCGGTGGAGCTCGCAGTAACTTCCTTAACATCAAAGATATTGCGCGCCACATTGGCCAATTCCTGCATTTCATCGTTGGTTCGACCCGGAAGATAAATCGTCTCTTCTACCTGCGGCGTCAGAGCCTGGCGGTTTTCCTCCGTATCTTTCGCGATTAACACTGTCTTCGGCTGGACGGGCACACCGAATATCCCTCCCGCCAAATCGAGGGCGCGTGTTGCGCCTTCAAATCCAACATGGTTCATATCCAGGTCAATCGGAGGGCCCGCCGCCACGGGCGAATTAAAACTAGCCTTGATTCCGTACAGGCTATAGAGATTGCGCGCGACGGTTTCCAGGTCGCCATGAAGGTGAACGTCTCGCGTGCCGGACAAAGGGGCCAGCTCGACAGGACCCTGTAGCGTAGAGGCAATATCCTGAGCGGGAAATTTGGAAGGGTCGATGCTTGAATAAAACAGGCCAGGCCCCTTTTCGACTTGCCGGTTGCTGGCCAAGGTTTGCGTGGTGGATTCAAAATGCTGTGCAACCTCGCGGTTGTTCGGATCCAGTGCGCGAGCCTGCCCAAGCAAGGCGTCGGCGAGCGCCATATCGCCTTGCGCACGCGCCTTTGCGGCATGTTGAACCAGTTCTGTGACGTAGTTCTCACGCGTTACGATGAGGGCAAGTGAGTAATCCGTACTGTTGGCGTCGAGACGAACGGCCCGTTGAAAGTTGATCAGCGCTGCCTTGAGTTCGCCTCGGTCCACCTGCTTTGCGCCCTCAAGATAGGCATCATCCGCTTCAAGCGCTTGTTTCTGGGAAACTGCGCGGGAGCCAGTTTTGCGCCCAGTTTTCTTGGGGGAAGGAAGGGGAAGGGGTGCAAATGCTCCAGCAGGAATGCTAGCGGGACTATCGGCCACGCTGGATACCTGCGCGGAGGCTGTTGGCGGCTGAAAGCACACGAAATAGAGCAAGAAGAAACTTGATATTGCAACGAGATTAAAGTTGCTGCGCCTGTGCGTCCCTCGCGATTGTGAAAAGTGAATCATGCTTTGGAGATTTAGACGCGAGAACGTGGCTAACGTCGACCAGAAACGATCTGCAGCCCAGGACGAATGGTTCGTGCCGGCCGCACGGAGGACGGGGGACGACGCATTCCCTGCCGGATTTGATTCGAATCCATGCCTAACTCCGTCAGTGTTCGGCTAAGAGTGTTGCGGTGCATCCCAAGTTCCTCCGCCGCTTTGCACTGATTGCCACGATGACGCGAAAGAACCTCGAGGATGTACTGTTTCTTAAACTCGCGCACAGCGTCTGTGTAGGCAATACCAGCCGCATGCATCTGGAGGACGAGGTTGTCGAGTTCGCGTTTCAATCGCGGGGTCTTCCTTTTATCGGATTGTCGGGGTCCTGCTTGGGATCCGGCTTAATGTCTTCACTTCCTAGTTTGTAGCTAGAGGCCCTGTTTGATCCAATCCGGTGTCGTGTGCTTGAGGTGCATAAGCCCATCAAGCAGACGCAGTTTGAGATAGGAAGGCATGACGAAGGATACAGCATGAAAGGCCCGAAGAAAATATGGTGCGAGATGAGAATTTTCGAGCCACGTGGAAGTGGGTAAAAATGCCGTCAGCGCCAGCAAGAGTGTCACCCCTAAGAGCGCCCCCCGGATCAGCCCAAAAACCCCTCCCAAAAGCCTGTCGACCAATCCCAGCCCTATCGCCGATGCGGTATGCCTCAGGAGCTTGCCGATTAGGCTCGCGACGATCACACTTCCCGCCAGAATCAACAAAAATGCAACAAGTTGGGCAGTTAGCGACAAGGGGATTAGGCCTTCGAGTCTGTCAGCCAGGGGCCGATAAAACCAGCAGGCCAAGAGGAAACCGACGACGAGTCCTCCCAAGGCGAATGCTTCTTGGAAAAAACCACGGATCACCGCTCGAACGACCGAGTAGGCCATCAGGATTGCGAGGATCCAGTCGAGGGGATTCATAAGCTCCAGGCGTTCATGAGCTACGCCGCATTGCGGGCTTCGCGTCCTTTGCTGCGGCCCCCAAGTGATACGCTCACGATCTTGGAGACGCCAGGCTCCTGCATGGTCACCCCATACATAACGTCAGCCTGCTCCATTGTTCGCTTGGTGTGCGTAATGATGATGACCTGCGTATTGGTCGCCACTTCGGACAAGAGATTGGCGAACCGCCCGACGTTGGTCTCATCAAGCGGAGCATCCACCTCATCAAGCATGCAGAAGGGAGCTGGTTGGAACTGGAAGATTCCAACCAGGAGCGAGAGGGCCGTGAGTGCCTTCTCGCCACCCGACAGCAATAGAACGTTTTGCAGTTTCTTGCCGGGGGGAGATGCAATGATGTCAATTCCACTCAGGTCAGAACTTTTTCCGCCTACCTCAGGGTCGGTGAGGCGCATAAAGGCCTGGCCTCCGCCAAACAACTTGGTGAATGTAGCCGAAAAGTTCTCATTGATGATTTTGTAGGCTTCATCGAACTTTACGCGAGACACATCATCGATCTCCTTGATGGAGGCTTGCGTGTTTTCTATGGAGTCCAGAAGGTCTTTACGCTGAGTCTCTAAGAAGGTATGCCGCTCCTTAGTCTCATGGAACTCCTCCAGTGCCATCATATTCACTGGGCCCATCGCTTCGAGGCGCTGTTTCAGGGCACGCGCGGACTCATCCTCGGCCGCAAGCGCATCCGCCTCAATTCGCTCGATCGTGCTGTCTTCCCGCAGCGTGATTGCCTCAACCGACAGATCATTGATACAGGTCGTTTCGATGTGCTCGAGGTCAGAGGAGAGTTTCGCAGCTCGAGCGCTCAGTGTGGCGCGTTGCTCCCGAAGAGCTTCCGTTTCATGGCGCAGCGTGCGGAGGCGAGCATCCAGCCCAGACATGGAAGTGCGCAGTGCGGTGGCTTCCGCGGAGAGCACTTCACCCTTGGCAAGCGCAACGGCTTGCAGCTCTGTGAGTTCGGCGTGCTTCAGTGATAACTCGGAGGTCTCCTCTTCACGGCGCTGCTTTTCTACCGCAGCATTGGAAAGTTGCGATTGCAACTGCGCGATGCGGTGAGACTGGCTTTCGTATACGCGATTGGTCTGTTCGAAGTTCGCATTCGCATTGCGACGTCTCTCTTCGAGCCCGGCGAGTGCTACAGCCGCAGCGGATGCAGCCGCCTGAAGGTCCTCGCGTTTGGCGCGCAGCGAAAGAATCTTTTCCGTCAGATCAGAGACTTGTTGTTCGATGCTCGCTCGTTCCACCTCGAATTTTTCCGATTCTTCCCGCTTGCGCGCAATGAGATCCTGGCGCTGCTGGCGCTGATCTTTGTTCCTCTCCCTTGCTATTTGCCATTGTTGCAGACGATTTTCGAGACGACCTGCTTCCTGCTCCATTTGACGCAGCGCTGCTCCGGAGTTCGCGCTTTCTCGCTCTGCTTCCCGACGCTCGTGGTTGCTTGTATCGAGCGCTGTGGTGAACTCCGAGATCTCTTTCCCGAGGATTGCAGTGCTGAGCTCATTTTCAGAGAGCGCTTCCTCTACCTCTGCCAATTTTCCTTGTAGTTCAGCCAACTCACGCTTCAGAGCAAGTGGACCCTGCTCGCGTTGCTTGCCCCCCGTCACCGTGACATTATGAAATGTTTCCCCTGTTGGTGTAAGGAAGAAGGAGTGAGGATGCTCGGTCGCCAGTCGCCTCGCCGTGTCCGCGTCAGGCGTCACAAATCCGTTGCGGAGTTTGGGAAGTATCGCCTGAAGAGAATCTCCGAAGCCATTCAGCACCCGAATGCAATCCCTGAGTGCCACCACACTGTTGTCTGGGTCCGGAGCAGGCTCAAACGCCCGGCTCACTTGCGCGTTATCACCATGGACGAGAAATGTGGCTCGCCCGGCAACATCTGTTTGAAGAAGCCGAACACCGGCATTCGCGGCATCCCAGCTGCGAACCACGATGTAGTTGAGCTCATCGCGCAGAAATTCGTCCACCACAGTTTCGTATCGTCCGTCGACCTCGAGGAAGTCAGCCAACGTCCCGAGCGGAGCCGAGCCATCTGCATGCTTTGCATTCGCCCGGAAGATATTGCGCACCGTTTCTGTGGAGTAACTGTGCTCGCGAATCAACGCTTCCAGTGAACTGCGGCGGCCATGGAGCGTCGCTGCGTTGGCGCGCAACTCATCTCCCTGCCGGCGAGACTGCGTCTCCTCCAGACGCTTGGTCTCCAGCGTGTGACGAAGCTCGAGGATCTCGCTTTCCAGTCGCTTCAGGCGATCTGTCACGCTCTCGAAGGAAAGCTTCGCGTTACCGCGTTGAAGGTCTAGCGACTCCAACTCCGCTCGGGCAGTCTGAGATTCGGACTCTAGGCGCTCGTTTTCGCGGTCAAGGCCAGCCAGAGCAGCTTCGGCTTGCGCAATTTCGCTGTTGGCCTGCGCGGCACGCTGCATCGACTGCATCGCGCTCCGCCGTTGGTTTTCGCTCAAAGCCTCGGCTGCGAGAACACTGCGTGTCGCCTCTTGCGCCTGACTTTGATGAGCATTTGCTGCTTCACGAGAAGCAGAAGCTTCAGTGGTTGCATTTTCAAGAAAGCTTCGATGTTGCTCGAGTTCACCTGCGAGCGATTCGAGCTGGGTGCGGGCTTGGGAAAGATCTTCGTTCTCGCTCAACATGCGCTGTGTGAGATCTGTAATCCGATCGGCATTTGCGGCGGTCCGTGCGGCGATGCGTTCGAGCTCTACAGCATTGGAATTTGCCTGCGAGCCGGCTTCGCGAATTTGCCCGTCGAGCGCATAGCCGTGCTCAAGTCCAGCGGAGTGCTCCGCGTCCATCGCTTCCAATTGTGCCGCCTGGTCATCAATGAGTCCGCCAAGACGACCAATCTCAGCAAAAGTTGAGGTTTGCTCAACATCCATTTGAGAAAGACGGCTGGCTAACACGACACGAAGTTTGCCGCGCAGTTCTTCGCGCAAGGCGCCGTATCGTTCTGCCTTGGATGCCTGGCGCTTGAGCACTCCCATCTGCCTTGTGACTTCCTCGAAGATGTCGTTCACGCGGGCAAGATTCTGTTTAGCAGACTCCAGGCGCAGCTCAGCCAGACGTTTCTTCGTCTTGAAGCGAGTGATGCCTGCAGCTTCCTCGATAATGGCGCGACGATCGAGAGGCTTAGCGGAAAGTATGCTGCCGATGCGCTCCTGGCTGATCATCGCGTAGCTTTCCCCACCCAGACCAGTTCCCATGAAGATGTCTTGAATATCCCGCAGGCGGCATATCTTGCCGTTCAATAAATATTCGGAGTCGCCCGATCGGAAAAGGCGTCGCGTGACGGTGATTTCACCGGCGCGAATGGGGGCGCGTCCGAACTTTCTTCGCCGAATCTTCAGCACCACATTGTTCCCAGTATTGAGTTCTGTGCTTAAATCCGCCGGGTTCGTTGATGAGGTCTCAGAGGTTTTGTTGACGGGAGCCTCCGCTTCGTAGGTCGTGCCCGGTTGTGCATCCGCAATGGCTTCTTCCGTTTCCATCGCGGCATCGGCCCGCAATGCGGACTCATCCCAGTCGCTGAGAGAATTGATCGCCGTAATGCTTTGATCAGAGTCGGCCTCACTGCCCAAATTCGCGCCCAATACTTCGGCTTCGCCGTCCGCAAGCGTGCTGCCGTCGTAGACCTCGGGATCGACGAGCGTGAGCGACACCTCTGCCATTCCAGTGGGCTTTCGGTCACGCGTCCCCGCAAAGATGACGTCTTCCATCTTGATGCCGCGGAGGCTTTTGGCGGATTGCTCACCCAGCACCCAGTTGATCGCGTCAGAGATGTTGGATTTGCCGCAGCCATTCGGTCCAACAATTGCGGCAATCCCTTGGCCGGTAAGATGCACCTCGGTGCGGTCACAGAAGGACTTGAAGCCGAGAATCTGCACTTTCTTGAGCTTGAGCAAGGAGCGGAACCTCTTCCAGAATTGTGTCTTTTTACGGGGCATTCGCGATGCGTGGGCAACGCGAGTCATGCTGCTAAGTCGAATCGTAAGCGGCATAGAAGATGGAATCAACGCGGAAACGAGCCTCTTCGGAAGGATGTTGTGGATAAGGGCGGCGGAATCCAATTTCGAGTGATCATAAGTCTTCAAAGTTGCGCATGGGCAACACCGTTTCTATAATGCGCATCATCCCCTTTATTCCCCTGGAATGGGGAGGGTTTCATTGAAACGTGCAATTTGCGCTAATCTTGAGTGACAGATTTAGAAACTGATGCATCTCTCAGAGGAGTTCTCTTTATGAAGAAGGTCGTACTTCTTTCACTGCTGGCTATGGTCGGCACTGTATCTTCAGCGTCCCTCACGTACGCTCAGCAGTCGTCCTCTAGTGGCATTCAGATGTCACAAGCTGAGTACGCGGCTTACAACAAGGCAAATACAGAGACAACCGCTGCGGGGAAGGCTGCGGCCTTCGAGGCGTATTTGAAGGCCTATCCGAACTCCGCGGTGAAAGAGGATGTGCTGAATCAGATTCTCTACGCAGACAGCCAGATTGGGGACCAGACATCCACACTCAGCGCTGCAGACAGACTCTTAGCCTTAGACCCCAATAATCTCCGTGCATTGACCCTCGAGGTGTATTACCACCGGGCTGACGCTGATAAGTTAACCGACCCAGCGGCCAAGGTGGCGGCTCTGGATGCCGTGGCCAAGTATGCACAGCAGGGATTGAATGCGACCAAGCACAAGGATATGTCTGAAGCCGACTTCACAGCTCTCAAAGCACAAACGGATCCAAGATTCCTTAGCGCGATCGCGGATGATGATATGGCGAAGAAAGACAATGCCGATGCCATCACGATCTTGAAGAAGGAGATCGACGGAGATGAGGCGAATACAAAGATTCCGAGCGTTACGCTTCAGGATGTATATGTTCTGGCGCAGGCGTATTACACCTCAACTCCCCCCGACTTTTTGAACTGTGCCTGGTATGCAACACGTGCAGCTGCCTTCGCCCCTGCTTCGGCTAAGACCACCATCCAGCCGTTGGCCACCTATTGTTACGGGAAATATCATGGTAATGCCGAGGGCTATGCCGCGATGCAGACCGCAGTGCAGACGAACTTAGATCCGCCTGCTGGATTCACGGTAACCCCAGCGCCGAAGCCTGCTGATCTAGTAGCAAATCTAGTTGCGACGACCCCGGATCTAGCCACGCTGGCGTTGGGGGATAAGGAGACGGCGTTGCAGTATGGGAAGCCGGAGGATGCGCAGAAGGTTTTTGATTCGGTGAAAGGTAAGGAAGTTCAGTACCCCGGTGCTACGGTGGTTTCGGCTACTGCGGACCAGTTGGTGCTGGAGGTTTCGGATGATGCGGTGGCCACCAAGACGCCTGACTTTACTGTTCAGATGAAGGAGCCGTTGAAGAAGGTTCCTCAACCAGGTGATAAGGTTACGGTCATTGGTACGTATGATTCGTATACGGCTTCGCCGCTGATGATTACCATGACCGGTGGTTCGCTGGTTCTTCCGAAGCCGGCTGTGGTGCACCATCGCCGTCCGGCCCATCGGTAGGACGCGAGTGCAGCAGTAGCTTTCATCTCATCAAAACGGCCTCCTTCGGGAGGCCGTTTTTTGTGAGTTTCAGTGCGCTTTGAACCCGGTTATGTGCTGCGCGTGGTGGGCTTGAGCTGTCATGAAAGCAGCCCTGGGAACCTATCGACTAGATAGATGGGGTGGGGTGATGAGGTTGACGAAGAGGCGGTAGGCTCCGGGGACGGCTTCGGGGAGCTGGCGGTAGAGGGCAAAGGCTACGTAGGTCCAGCGGCCCTCGCCTACCTGGGCGGTGATGAGGCCGCCGCGCTGGGGGAACTGGGGGATGGTGCCGTCGCCGCCGGGGTCGTGGGTTTCGGTGAGGGCGGTGTAGTGGGAGTCCCAGGATTCGAGGAAGCCGTGGCCTTGTTCTTCGATCCAGTTGTTGAAGTCGGTGGCCGTGATTTTGTTGGGGGTGGTGAGGAGGGGATTGGAGGGGGCGAGGAGTTCGACGGGGTCGGTTTCTACTACTACCTTTTCGGCGTAGCCGAGGTTGAGGGGGTAGGGGGCGTCGGCGGAGGTGAAGTCAGAGGTTTGGTATTGGACTACTACGTTGCCGCCGTTGCGGGCGAAGTCGAGTAGGGCCTTGGTGGGGGCTCCGTGGAGGTCGGGATGGGCGGAGTAGGTCCGGACGCCCAGGATTACTGTGTCGAAGTGGGTTAGGTTGGCGGGGGTTAGGTCGGCGACGGTCATGAGTGTGGGGGTTAGGCCGATGGAGGTTAGGGCCTGGGGGACGGCGTCGCCGGTGCCGGGGAGGTAGGCTATGCGGTCGTGGGTGGGGAGCTTTAGGTCTACCGGGACTACGCGGGTGGTGGCGGGGGTGTAGTAGTTGGTGAGGATCAGGCCGGGGTAGCCTACGGCTCTCCAGCCTTCAGTGATCGTCTGGTGCGTGGGCAAGGTGGCGGAGGCTTTCGCGGTGATGGGGCTTGAGCGATGGGCGGGTGCCTGAATTTCGTATGACAGTTGCGACGGCTTGTCGCTGCCAATGAAGCGAGCACTCCAGCCGTCCGGAACTGTGATGGTTGGTCGAGCAGCATCCAGAATCTTGAAGAGATCTTCCGAACGCCTAACGTTCGGGAGGTAGCTAAATGTCACTGCAACGTCGAGGGAGCTTTTGTCGTTGGGCAACACCATCGCTTGCGACGAGATGGAGAGGCTGGCGGGCGGGATGATGGAGATGGGTTGGGGGCCGTCGTGGACGATGCGGGCGAGGGTGACTTCGGTGCCCTGATAGGTGACGGTGGCCCATGCGGTCAGGGGTGCGGGTGTCTGCGGGGCGTTGCGCAGGGCTGGGTCGCGGAGCTTGTAGACGGGTTGTTCGATGTTGTCACGGTAGAAGTAGGGTTTGGTGATGGGTGAGGTGTTTTGTGCGAGAATCTGCCAATCGTGTTCGAGCGGGTGAGACGACGAGATTTGCGGCTTAACGGAATCGAAAAAGCTCTGGCCTTTCCCGCATGCGTCTGCGCAGATGTCGACCTTATCGTAAGTGACTGGCACGCGGGATTCTTCGGTGAGCCGTGTCTTAGCTTCGGGTGTTGCATGTTCGACGACTTCACTTGATGGCGTCGTGGCGGCCAGATCGAGGCCGAGCGCTAGAGTGAGGGCGTTGTTTAGTTGGACGCGCTTGATGCGGAGTTCGTGTAGGACGCCCTCTTTTTGGATGGGGTCGATGGTGGATTTGGAGATTTGGTCGATGAGGGCGTCGTCGGTTTTGAGGGCTTCGGCTAGTGGGGGGGCTATGGCGGAGGGGTTGTCGGGGTTGAAGTCTTGCGTGGCTTTGGTGATGTTGGTTGCGATGGTTGCTAGTTGCGTGCGGAGGGTTGGTGGGGCGTTGGGGGCTAATGTGGCTATGCCTTCGATGGAGGTGTCGATGCCGGTGAAGAAGGTTGGGTTGGTGGTGAGGTCGGTGGGGGTGGTGGCGCTCGGCGGAACTGCGGCTGCGGTCGAACTACAGGGGTCCTTCGCTT
>JBAVDD010000155.1:0-4127 GCA_049587035.1 Acidobacteriaceae bacterium
TTGAGAGAAACTGCGCACGATGCGCGCAGCGGTTGCTTTGCCGCGTCGATCCGGCGGCGCTGGTGAGAGATTTGAGCGGCGAAGACGAGGAAGGAGAGGACGCGCTTGGCTGAGATGCTTCGCTTTCCGAAATCTCCAGACGACGCCGAGGCGCGCGTCCATGCGCTGGATACGCGCTCTTCGTGCGTGGTTGAGGCTCCGGCGGGTTCGGGAAAGACGGGACTATTGGTGCAGCGCTATCTGAGGCTGTTGGCCGAGGATTCGGTCGAACAACCTGAAGAGGTGCTGGCGATCACGTTCACGAAGAAAGCGACCTCGGAGCTGCGTGAAAGAGTGCTGGAACAGCTTGAACGAGCGAAGCGTGGCTCGGTTGAGGGCGCTGTCGAAGAGCAAGAATTGAGCTTCGATCGCGAGACCCGGGTGATGGCACACGCGGCATTTGAACGAAGCGTTCGGCAAGGGTGGGCACTGCTGGATCGGCCGCAGCGATTGAATATTCGATCAATCGATTCGGTGTGTGCAGAGATTGCTAACTCGTTGCCCTTGCTCTCAGGAGCGGGCGGGCCGCGGAAGCCTGTTGAGGATGCGGAGCCGCTCTATCGGTTAGCTGCTAGAAGAACGCTGCTGCAGTTGGGCGGGAGCAACGCGACGCTGCATGATGCGTTGAACACGGTGTTGCTGCATCGAGATGGGAGCCTCGCCGATTGCGAGACGCTGATCGCAGGCATGCTGCAAACGCGCGAGCAGTGGGGTGAGTTGCTTCCGCTGACTGCCGAGCTGGAGGCCGATGCGACGTCGATGGACGAGGTGCGCACCAAACTGGAACGCACGCTGGAGAGCGTCGTGTGCGCGGGGCTTTCACGGGCGTTGCGAGCGCTGCCGGCCGGGGTGCTGGAGGAGTTGACCGCCTTGGCTGCGAGGCTTGGGATGGAGCCCGGGACGGACGGTGCGTCTCCGATTGTAATCTGCGCAGCGCGGACCGAACCTCCCGAGGCCGTCGCTGATCATCTGGAGTACTGGGCTGCGTTGCTGTGGCTGCTACTCAAGTCGGATGGTGATTGGCGGAAACGTCATTCGCGTTTGGATTTGAAGTTCGAGGTTCCAAAGGCCGATGCTGCGCGATTGAAACAAGTGGTGCAGGAGATCCAGAGCGATGAACTGCGCGAGGCGCTGGCTGCGGTGCAGCGGCTGCCGGCCGCGAAGTATCCGGACGATCAGTGGGAGGTTGCACGGGCGCTCTTCCTGGTGCTGCGGCACGCGCTGGCGGAGTTGCGACTGCTGTTTGCAGAGCGCGGCGTGTGTGACTTCACCGAGCTCTCACTGGCGGCGCGAGAAGCGTTACGTTCGGATGAAGGATCGAGTGAGTCTGTGCTATCCGCGGGCGGAACGCTGCGGCACGTTCTTGTCGATGAGATGCAGGACACGTCTTCGGGTCAATATGAGCTGTTGGAGTTACTCACGCACACATGGGATGGACATACGCAGACGCTGTTCCTGGTTGGCGATCCGAAGCAATCGATCTATTTGTTTCGGCAGGCCCGGGTGGAGCGGTTTTTGCGCACGATGAAGGAACGCCGACTAGGAGAGATTGTAGTGAAACCGCTGCAGCTGACTTCGAACTTTCGTTCGCAAGGGAAGCTGGTAAGCGACTTTAATGACATCTTCGATTGCATCTTTCCACGGCCTGGCGACGAACGAAATGCAGACGGCGATACGGCCGATGTTCCCTTTGTGGAAGCTGTGCCGGTTCGCGAAAAGGCCGGCGGACCAGGCGTTGTCTGGCATGCGAAGGTTCTGGCGAAGGGCGACTCGACTGAGATCCGTGCAAAAGAAGAGGCGCGCACAATTCGGCGGATTATCGAGGACCGACTTGCGATGCCGCTGCCAGTAGACCGGAGCCGGCCGGGACAGATCAAGCCCTGGCGCATTGCTGTTCTGGGACGCGCGAAGAAGCATCTTGCGGCTGTGATTGAAGAGTTCAAGCGCGACGACGGCAATGGTCCGATTCCCTACCGCGCGATCGACCTGGATTCGCTTGATGAGCGACCGGAAGTTCTGGACGCGGTCGCGTTAACACGGGCTCTGCTGCATCCATCGGACCGCGTTGCGTGGCTGGCGGTGTTGCACGCTCCGTGGTGTGGGCTGGGAATCTCGGACCTGCTAGCGCTCACTGGCGAGGGAGACGAAGGGGATGCGAAAGCGACGATCTCGCGGCTGGTGCGAACACGGGGCGCGTTGCTTTCTGCGGACGGCAGGGAGCGACTCGAACGCGTGTGGCCGGTGCTTGCATCCGCCGTGGAGACACTGGGACGGACGCCGCTCGCGACGCAGGTGGAACGTACGTGGCGATCGCTCGGCGGAGATGCGGCGCTGACCCGCGAGGGTCGGGAGAATGTGCTCCGCTATCTGAGCGTGTTGCGCGAGGCAGAAGGTGAGGAGAATGGCGTTGATCTGGGTGCGTTGGCGGATCGGTTGAAGCGGCTGTATGCGGAGCCTTCTCCGGACGCCATCGAAGATGGAAGGCTGCCGGTTGAGCTCTTGAGTATTCACAAGGCCAAAGGGCTGGAGTGGGACATGGTGATGGTGCCAGCCTTGGAGCGCGGGAGCGGGCAACCGCATAGCGTGCTCTTGAATTGGCAGGAGTTCGACAGCCTGGCGGACAGCGACGAGTCTCCAAGCGTGGTGCTGGCGCCGATTCAACCGAAGGGCACGGACAAGGACAGGCTGAGCAGCTGGCTTACGGGCATACGTGCACAACGCGAGGCCGCGGAGAACAAGAGGGTCTTCTATGTCGCAGCTACGCGCGCGAGAGAGGAGCTGCACCTCTTCGCTGCCGCCGCACGCACCAGCCAACGTGCGGTGGCGAAGCCGCGGTATAACAGCCTGCTGAATGCGTGCTGGCCCGCGGTGAAGCAGCACTTTGAAGAGCTTAATGGAGGTGTTTCGGAAGCGGACGAGACGTTATGGGTTGAGCCGTTCGATGAGCTTGATGAGGGCGCGCTTGCCATTGCGGCTATGGGCGAAGCCGTCGAAGCCGAGGTTGCGGCGAGACCGATGGCGGTGATTGAACGCCTGCCGTTGCACTTTGATCCGACGATCCGATTTCGCGAAGCCGAGCAGCACAGGCTGGCGTACCCGGCGGCGTCCGCACTGCGCCGGAGCGCGGGGTTCGAGCGGCCGGAGGGATCGTTTGCGGCGAGGGCCTTCGGAAACGTTGTTCATCGCTACTTGCAGTTGCTGGCGATGAGGCTGCAGACCGGCGTTGCTCCTGAGGATCTGCTAAACGAGCTTCCGTCGTGGAAGCCGAGACTGGCAACGAGTTTGCGCGGGGAGGGACTTGCGCCGCGACTTGCTGCGCGAGAGTCTGCGCGCGCGATGCAAGCACTGTCTGGGGCTCTGCGCGATCCGGTGGGACGATGGATTCTCGCGCCGCATGCGTTGGCGGCGAGCGAACGGGCGTTGACGATGGCGTCGGTTGAGGACCGCACGCTGCAGGTCGATCGAACATTTCTCGCTGGAGATGCTCCTCTGGTCGCAGGAGACGCGTACATCTGGATTGTGGACTTCAAGACGAGCGAGCAGGGTTCGCGTTCCGATGCGGAGTTTGAGGCGAACGAGGTGAAGAAATATCGGGAGCAGCTGGAGGCGTACGCGAGTGTGCGGCGTGCGCTCCCCCAGGGAGATCTTCCCATTCGACTTGGACTGTTTTACCCGCTGATCCCGCGTCTGATTCACTGGTCGAGCGGCGAGCTTCCTGAGCTGAAGGCCGTCTGATTCGGCTAGCTGGAGAGAAGCCCTACCAGTGCGGCAGCGGCTTGTTCGCACTGTGCGCGACTTACATCCGAGTGGGTGACGAGCCGGATGGCGTCGCTGCCGAGCGCGCTGCATAAGATGCCTCGCGCTTTCAGGTTCGCAACGACACTGCTGGCATCGACGCCTTTGAGGCCCAAACGAACGATGTTGGTCTGCACGGTCGGCAGATCGATCGAGACGTTGTCGCAGCTGGCTACGGCTTCGGCGAGGAGGCGAGCGTTGGCGTGGTCTTCGTGCAGGTGAGCGGGGCCCTCCTGTAGCGCGATCAGGCCGGCGGCAGCGAGGACGCCCGCCTGGCGCATGCCTCCGCCGAG